>NZ_JBEPDU010000006.1:0-183923 GCF_040300525.1 Saccharopolyspora sp. NPDC000359
GGGGCCGCCCCGGCGCCTGCGCGCGTCCGCGCTCCGGCCGCTCCCGCTCGGCCCGCTCCGGCCGCTCGCGCTCCGGCCGCTCGCCGCGGCGCGACCGGCCGCCTTCTCCGCGTGGTTTGCGCTCGTCCGGGCGGCGCTTGCGCTCGCCGTCCTCGGGTTTGCGGGGCGGGGTGGGGCGGCGGCGCTTCTTGGTGGCCGCGTCGCTGTCGGCGACCTCGGGCCGCCGGTCGGCCTTCTCGGTAACGAACATGCGTACGAGTCCGATACCCAGGGCGACGATCGTGGCCCCGGCCATGATCGGGAAGCTGCTGATCAGCGGGCGCGCGACCGCGAGCGCCTTGCCGGTGGCGCCGGCTCCGGCGGCGGCCCCGGCCCCGGTGACCAGCACCAGCAGTGGCATGACGATGACCAGGACCAGCGGCGGCTGCACCATCGGCCCGAACACGTTGCGCCGCTTGACCAGCAGCACGGCCAGCACGCAGCCGACGAAGAAGCACGCCTTGAACAGGATGCCGGGCTGGTTCCAGATCACGATGTCCAGCACGGTTCCGATCGCGGTCGGTGCTGCGGCCAGCAGCACGGCAACCCAAAGCGGCACTCCTGCCGAACGGAGGGCAGAGCGCGCCGACCAGGGCGGCACGCCGTTGCCGGGGGATGAGGCGCTCTGGTTGTCGCGGATCGCGGTCACGAGTCACAACGGTAACGGTCCAGTACCCCGGCACGAGAGCCCTCTTCGGAACTTGCGGGTTACCCCACGCCTGGTTCGGGGTGTTTCCGGCATCCGGTGACCGGAATGCGACGTTCCAGCGATGGGTGGGAACCATTCTCGGTTGGCCGTCGGTGTGAACCTTGACACAATCAGCGCGAGCATTTTAGCGTCCGAGCAATCGTTTTCTCGTGTTTCGCGAACGGCGCGACGGGGGGCCTATGAGCACGGCGCCACCGCTGGTCGAGATGACCGGCATCACCAAGCGGTACGGGGGTGTGCTGGCGTGCGACGGCGTGGACCTGTCGGTCCGCGCCGGGGAGGTGCACGCCCTGCTGGGGGAGAACGGGGCGGGCAAGAGCACGCTGATGAAGGTGCTGTCCGGCGATGTGGTCGACCACGCTGGATCGATCTCGATCGAGGGGCGGCCGGTGCAGTTCGGCAAGCCCGCCGACGCCCAGCACGCCGGGGTCGCGATGATCCACCAGGAGCTCGACCTGGTGCCCGCGCTCAGCGTCGCGGAGAACCTGCACCTGGGCCGGGAGCCGCGCGGCCGGTTCGGCGCGGTCGACCGCCGGAAGATGGCCGACCGCACCCGGGAGCTGCTGCGCCGCACCGGCATCGAGCTGGACCCGCTGCGCCCGGTCGGTGAGCTGCGCGTCGGCGAGCAGCAGCTGGTCACCATCGCCCGCGCGCTGCTGCTGGACGCGAAGGTGCTGATCATGGACGAGCCGACCTCGGCGCTGTCCAGCACCGAGGTGGAGCGGCTGTTCGCGGTGATCGCCGAGCTGCGCCGCGGCGGCACCGGCATCGTCTACATCTCGCACCGGATGGACGAGATCGGCCGGGTGGCCGACCGGGCCACCGTGCTGCGCAACGGCCGCAAGGTCGCCGAGTTCGACGCCCGGAAGCTGACCGCCGAGCAGGCCGCCGAGGCGATGGTGGGCCGCTCGGTGCAGACGATGTTCCGGGCGGAGCGCCGCGCGGTCGGTGCGGAGCTGCTGCGGCTCTCTGGTTTCGCCGTGCGCCCGCGGCGGCCGCGGGTGGGCCGCCGGGAGCCCGCGGGGATCGACCTGACTGTGCGGCGGGGGGAGATCGTCGGGCTCTGCGGGCTGCTCGGCGCTGGGCGCACCGAACTGCTGGAGTCGCTGTTCGGTGCTGGGTCCTCCGGCACGTGGGAGGGGGAGGTGACCCTCGACGGGCGACCGGTGCGGCCGAGGGGTCCGCGCCGTGCGCTGCGCGAGGGCATCGCCTTCGTGCCGGAGGACCGCAGGAGCTCCGGGCTGGTCCTGGAGCACTCGGTGCTGGCCAACACGGTGCTGTCGGTGCTGGACCGGCTCGGCCCGCTGGGCCTGGTGCGCCGCCGCAAGGAGGTGTCCACCACCGAGGGCAGCGTGCAGCAGCTCAAGGTCAAGCTGGGCCGGGTCCTGGACCCGGTCGGCACCCTCTCGGGTGGCAACCAGCAGAAGGTCGTGTTCGGCCGGATGCTGCTGACCGAGCCGCGCCTGCTGCTGCTGGACGACCCCACCCGCGGTGTGGACATCGGCGCGAAGTCGGAGATCTACCAGCTGCTCGGCGAGATCGCCGAGCGCGGCATCGGGGTGCTGCTGGCGTCCTCGGAGCTGCCGGAACTGGTCGGGGTGTGCGACCGGGTGGTGGTGCTGCGCGGTGGGCGTAGCGTCGCCGAGTTCGACACCGCGGAGGTCGGGGAGGCGGAGCTGCTGGCCGCCGCCATGGGCGAGCGGTCGGGTGATGGTCCGGTGGTCGGCACCGGGCAGAGCACCGGGGGAGGCGGCAGGTGAGCAACCAGACGTCAGAACGGCCTTCGGCGGCCGCGCCGGAGAAGCGCTCCAGCAGGGTGGAGACGCTGTTCCGGTTCCAGAGCTTCTTCGGCCTGGTCGCCGTGTTCCTCGCGGCGGTGGTCTTCTCGCCGCGCGCCAGCGACGGGCAGATCCTGTTCCTGAGCAGCGACAACCTGTTCAACATCGTGCGCGCGGTGTCCGAGATCGGGATCATCGCGGTGGGCCTGACCTTCGTGATCCTGATCGGCGGCATCGACCTGTCGGTGGGCTCGGTGCTCGGGCTGGCCGCGGTGGGCTCGGCCGTGCTGATGGTCAACGACGGCCTCGGCGTGTGGGCGACCGTGGCGCTGGTGCTGGTGGCGGGCATCGTCTTCGGCCTGCTGCAAGGCGCCGCCGTCGCGCTGCTGGGGGTGCAGGCGTTCATCGTCACGCTGGCCGGGCTGCAGATCGCGCGTGGGCTGGCGCGCATGTGGTCCGGCGGCGAGACCGTGCAGATCTCCTACGGCGACGGGCCGGGGCAGGCCCCGATGCTGTTCTCGCTGCTGGGTGAGCGCACGTTCGGCGGCGTGGTGCCGATCCCGGTGCTGATCTTCGCCGTGGTGGCGGTGGCCGCGATCCTGTTCCTGCGGACCAGCGCCTACTCCCGGCACCTGTACGCCATCGGCGGCAACGAGAAGGCCGCGCGGCTCTCCGGCGTGCCGGTGAACCGGGTCAAGATCATCGCGTTCGCCATCGCCGGGTTCTGCGCGGCGCTGGCCGGGATCGTGCACGCCGGGCAGCTCAACGCGGGCAGCCCGAACGACGGGATCGCCTACGAGCTGGACGGGATCGCCGCGGTGGTGGTCGGCGGCACCAGCCTCGCCGGCGGCCGGGGATCGGTGATCGGCACCATCGCCGGTGCGCTGCTGCTCGGCATCCTCAACAACATCCTGAGCCTGAACAGCGTCAACACCGATCTGCAGCTGCTCATCAAAGGTCTGGTGATCGTCGCGGCGGCGGCGCTGCAGCGGCTGCGCCCCACGTCGTGAACCAACACCCGGGAGGAAGCAGGATGCGCAAGACAACGAGGTCACTGGTCGCAGTCGCCTGCGCCGCGGTCGCGCTCACCGCTGCCGGTTGCGGCACCACCAGCGAGAACACCGGACAGGTCCAGCAGCAGGACCCGACCGGGAACTGCGGGGGACCGGACGGCAAGTACACCATCGGGATGAGCCAGGCCAACCTCGCCGAGCCCTACCGGGTCCGGATGGACGACGACATCCGCACCGCCGCGTCCAAGGTGCCGCAGTTCGAGGTGCAGTTCTCCGACGCGGCCAAGGACAACTCCAAGCAGATCAGCGACGTCGAGAACTTCGTCACCAAGCAGGTGGACCTGCTGATGATCTCGCCCAACGAGGCGGCCCCGCTGACCGACGTGGTGACGAAGGCCTACAACAAGGGCATCCCGGTCGTCGTGCTCGACCGCAAGATCGACGGCGAGGGCTACACGACCTACATCGGCGCGGACAACGTGCAGATCGGGCGCCAGGCCGGGGAGTACTTCAAGAACGAGCTGCTGCCGCAGGGCGGCAAGATCGTGCAGATCAAGGGCCTGTCCGGGTCGACCCCGGCCGCGGAGCGCGAGGAGGGCTTCCGGCAGGGCATCGCGGGCTCGAACATCGAGGTCGTGGCCACCGCGGACGGCGAGTGGGAGCGCTCGGTCGGGCAGCAGAAGATGGACGCGCTGCTGAAGGCTCACCCCGACATCCAGGCGGTGTACGCGCAGAACGACCCGATGGCCGAGGGCGCGTACCTGGCCGCCCAGGCGGCAGGGCGCGACGACCTGAAGTTCGTCGGAATCGACGGGTTGCCGATCCCCTCGGGCGGCATCAAGGCCGTCGAGGAGGGCCGCCTGCAGGCCACCAACCTGTACCCGACCGGTGGTGCGGAAGCCGTGGAGGCGGCCAAGAAGCTGCTCATCGACTGCCAGCCGGTGCCCAAGACGCAGACCCTGCAGACCGAGCTGATCACCAAGGACAACGCGGCCGCCGTCTACGCGCGGCTGAACCAGAGCTGATCCGGCCCGGTCGCCGCGCACCCACCGCGGCGACCGGGTTCCGCGCCCCCGGCGGACCGCGCCGGGGGAACCGCTGCGGCGCACGCCGTCCGATGTGGACCCCTGCTGCGCGGGAAGCGCTGCCGCGGTGGTTCGGTCCTCCCGCTGGAATCGGGCAATACACCTGGATGGTGGTTGTCGGCGAGATCGCTCCCCAGTGACCATCACATCGAGTGAATTCGGGTTTCGGATTCCTCGACACCGCTCGAATTGGTTGGCCCAGCGGAGATCTCCTTCTCTACGCTTTCGCGCATTGCGCGAGTGATCTCCCGCTGCGGCGCCGTGTGGAGAACTCGATCCAGTGGCCGCGCACCATCATCGGAACAGCTGCACCACAGTCCCCTGCGGACGGTGATGCGTGGGGAGGGCGAGCACGATGGGAGTCCGCTCAGCAAGTTCGCGGTCGAGCCGGGGACGCCGTGCCCGCCGCCTCGGTGCGTACCTGGGAGTCGCGGCGCTCGCGGCGGCCGCGGTGGTCGCCGACGTCGGCGCCCCCGGGCAGGCGCAGGCGCAGACCCCGGCACCGACGAAGGGCCCGGTCGGCTGGGACACCTACCGGGACCTGGACGCCATGTCGCAGTCCCGCGGCGACGAGCAGTCCCGGCAGTTCTCCAGCTACGACCGCGCCGGCGGGAACAACGACGGCTTCGAGGGCACCTACTCCTGCCTGCGCACCACCGAGCGCGGCTGCGTGATCGGCGAGCACCAGGGCGCGGGCGAGATCACCTCGATCTGGAGCACCCGCGAACCGCTCGGCGACGTCTCGGCCACCGGCAACATCGTGGTCGAGCTGGACGGCCGGACGGTGCTGGACGCCCCGCTCATCGACGTGGTCACCGGCAAGCTCGGCGCCCCGTTCAGCTGGCCGCTGGTCGGCGACGCCAACGACACCGCGGGCGGCGTGGTGATCAAGGTGCCGATGCCGTACCGCGAGTCGATGCGGGTCACGGTGCAGCACAACCCGTACTTCTACCACCTGTCCTACCGCGCCTTCCCGGACGCGGAGGGGGTGCGGACCTTCGACCCGGGCGATCCGGCGGAGGACGTCCTCGAGCAGCTGCGCACCTTCGGCGTGGCCGACCCGAAGGGCGGCCCCAGCGGCACCCCGGTGCGCCGCGACTTCGACCTGGCGCCCGGCGCCGCCACCACCGTCGCCGAGCTGTCCGGGCCGGCCCAGATCAACCAGCTGCGGGTGAAGCTGCCGCAGGTGGTGGCCGCGCCGCAGGTGGTCGACGACGGGCGCGCGTTCGGCGCGGGCGGCGGCAGCCGGTTCACCATGCGGGTGGACCCGGGCAACCAGGGCATCCGGGTGATCCGCCGGTACGACCCGCAGATCGCCGACCAGGTCGGCAGCCTGCACGTCAACGGGCGGCGGGTCGGTGAGTGGCGCAGCGGCGCGGCAGCGCCCGGACTGTGGGGCGTGCAGGTCGTCGACGTGCCCGCCGAGGTGACCGCGGGCCGGTCGACGGTGCAGGTGGAGAACCGGTTCACCTCGTCCTCGCTGGACTTCAACGAGTTCCGCTACGACGTGCACAGCCTGGTCGACGGCGAGTGGGTGCGCACCGACGTGCTCGACCTCGGCCCGGGCCACCCCGGTGAGGAAGCCGCGCACGGCTACCGCATCGACAACCCGGTCTTCGCCCGGGAGAAGCTGATCGGCCGCTACCCGACGCGGCCGGAGGACGTCGCCGCCTCCGACGAGGTGCTGGACGGGACCCGGCTGCGCATCACCTTCGACGGCCGGACCACCGTCGACGCGCCGATCGGCGAGTTCTTCGGCACCGGGCTCGGCGAGTACGACGTGCGCACCATGATGAGCTCGGTGGACCCCGGCCTGGACGGCTGGTACACGGCCTGGTGGCCGATGCCGTTCGGCAAGAGCGCCAAGGTGGAGCTGGTCAACGGCAGCGGCGTGCCGGTGACCGGCGCGACCGCCGAGGTGGTCAGCGCGCCGACCGAGCTCACCCCCGGCACCGGCTACTTCCACGCCACCCACCACCGCGGCACCACGGTGCCCGGCGAGGACTGGAACTTCCTGACCGCCCACGGCGCGGGCACCTTCTACGGCGTCTCGCACAGCATGCGCGGGCTGATCCCGCCGGGCGCCCGGACGCGCTCCACCCAGCCGCACTCCGACCTGCGCACCCGGGCGCTGGAGGTGAACCAGCGCAACTACCTGGAGGGCGACGAGCGGTTCTACGTCGACGGCTCCCGCGAACCGGCCTGGCACGGGACCGGCACCGAGGACTTCTACGAGTCGGGCTGGTACTTCCGGTTCGGCACCACCTACTCGATGCCGCTGGCGGGCAACCCGTCGCACGAGATCAACGGCGACGGCTGCCGGTACGACTGCACGGGTGCCTACCGCCTGCTGCTCAACGACGCGGTGCCGTTCCGCACCGGCTTCGTCGCGGACGTCGAGCACGGGCCGGTCAACGACGAGCCGGGCGACTACGGTTCGACGGCCTACTGGTACGGCGGGAACGCCTCGGGCCGCGCGCCCCTCCTGCCGCCGCTGCCGACCCGGCCGCCGAGCCCGGCCCCGACTCCGTCGGCCCCGCCGACGACCTCGGTGACCCCGACCCGCCCGGTGGTGCCGGAGACCACGGCCCCGCACACCACGGGTCAGGACGCCGGGACTGGCCAGCTCGACATCGGGGAAGCGGTGGCGGACATCCTCGACGGGCGCCGCGCCACCGGCTGACCGGGACTGCGCGAACGGGCCGTCCACCTCGGGGTGGGCGGCCCGTTCGCTGCTTCAGCGGCTGCTGCTGGCGCGGGCCACCAGGTGCGCGGAGAGCGTCCTGGTGGTCGCCTCGGTGCGCTCGCCGCTGATCCGACCGAGCAGGAGCTGGGCCGCGACCGCGCCGACGTCGTAGGCGGGCTGCGCGACGACCGTCAGCGGCGGGTCGAGCAGCGTCGCCCACGGCGCGTCGTCGAAGGCCACCACGCCGACGTCCCGCCCGGCCCGCAGGCCGAGCTCGGCGCAGGTCTCCAGCACACCGACCGCCATCATGTTGTTGGCCACCAGCACCGCGTCCGGCCGGTCCGGTCGCGCCAGCAGCGAGTGCGCGGCCCGCTTCGCACCGGCCGCCTTGAACTCCGAGCGCCGCACCAGCACGTCGTCCGACGGCAGCCCGGCCGCGCGGACGCCGTCGCGGTACCCCGCGAGGCGGTCGTCGGCCGTGCGCACGCCGCTCGGCCCGGTGAGGCAACCGATCCGGCGGTACCCCTGGTCGACGAGGTGCTGGACGGCTTCGGCGGCGGCGCGGCGGCTGTCCACCAGCACCGTGTCGCTCGGGGTGCCCGGCAGCGGGCGGTCCACCGCCACGACCGGCGTGGTGGACCGCTTGAGCAGCTCGACGCCCTCGCTGTGGCCGGTGGGGGAGAGCAGTATCCCGGCGACCCGTTCCTGCAGCGCGACGTCGATGTACTCGCGTTCCTTCGCCGGTTCGTCGTCGGAGTTGCACAGCACCACCGAGTACCCCGCCGCGTGCGCCACGTCCTCGACGCCGCGGGCGATCGCGGTGAAGAACGGGTTCTCCACGTCCGCGATGATCAGGGCCAGCACCGCGGTCTCCTGCTTGCGCAGGTTGCGGGCCGGGCCGTTGGGCCGGTAGCCGAGCTCGGCGGCCGCGGCGAACACCCGGGCCGCCAGCTGGGGGTCGACCGAGCTCTTGCCGTTGAGCGCGCGGGAAACCGTCGCGGTGGACACCCCGGCACGGGTTGCCACGTCACTGATCGTCGCCACGGTTCCTCCTCGTGACCTCTTCCCGAGTGATGGCGGGCCGCCCGCCTTGACAGCCCTCGTACTGCCAGAATAGCGTCCGAGAAAACGATTGCTCGCCGGTCATGTCGGCATTCGGACACGAGTTGTTCCGGTCGGGCGGCCCCGCGGGGGAGCCCGCCGGGTGGTCGGCGGCGCCTCCCCGCCGCCGGTCCTGCGCAGTCAACGCCGCCTGCTCACCTTGGAGGAACTGTGGCCCGCATCGGTGTCGTGACCATCTCCGACGGTCGTGACCACGTCCACGCCCGCAACGCCGACTTCATCCGGTCCAAGCAGGACACCCTCGTCCAGGCGCTGCGCGCGGCCGGGCACGAAGTGGTGGTCGGGGACGACCTGGTGGCCACCAACTCGCTGGCCACCTCGGTGGCGCGCAAGGTCGCTGCCGCCGACGTGGACGTGACCGTCTTCTACTACACGGTCTGGGCGTTCCCGCACTTCACGATGCTCGCCCAGGACGCCACCCGCAGCCCGCTGGTGCTGGTGGCCAGCACCGACCCGACCGAACCCGGGCTGGTGGGCATGCTCGCCGCCGGTGGCGCGCTGGACCAGATCGGCCGCCAGCACACCCGGGCCTGGGGCGCGCCGGACGACGCCGAGCTGGTCGAGAAGATCGGCGTGCAGGCCGCCGCCTCAGCCGCGGTGGAGTCGTTGCGCGGTTCGACCTTCGGCCGCTTCGGCGGGCGGCCGATGGGCATGAACACCGCGGTCGCCAACACCGACCAGTGGATGCGCAAGTTCGGCATCGACGTGGAGGAGATCGACCAGTACGAGCTGGTGCTGCGCGCGGACAAGGCGGACGCCGGGGAGGCCCGCAAGGCCCGCGAGTGGATCGAGCAGAACGCCGCCGGGGTGCACTACGACGGCAAGAAGCTGACGCCGGAGCTGCTGGAGCTGCAGCTGCGCTCCTACCTGGCGATCCGGGACATCATCGCCGAGCGCGGCCTGGACTTCACCGGCATCAAGGCGCAGCCGGAGCTGACCGAGAACTTCGCGACGATGGACGTCACCGAGGCCTTCCTCAACGACCCCTACGACTGGAACGGGCCGAAGGAGCCGCACGTCTGCGCCACCGAGGCGGACATGGACGGCGCGCTGACCATGCAGCTGTTCAAGGCGGTCTCCGGCACGCCGGTGCTGTTCGCCGACGTCCGCCACTACCACGCCGACCGCGACATCTGGGACCTGTGCAACTCCGGTCAGCACGCCACCTGGTACGCCGCGCGCAGCGACGACCCGGCCGAGAACCTGGCCAAGGTCAACTTCTACCCGGAGGTCTTCTTCTTCCCGGCCGGTGGGGCGTCGGTGCAGCACATCGCGGCGCCGGGGCAGATGACGCTGGGGCGGCTGACCAGGGAGGACGGCGAGTACCGGTTGCAGCTGATGCTCGGCGAGTTCGAGAACTACGACGACGCGACGAACAAGTCGCTGGTGGAGCAGTCGACGCCGGAGTGGCCGCACGCCTTCGCCCGGTTGGACGCGCCGGGTGAGCTGTTCCTGTCGAAGTTCGGCGCCAACCACATCCACGCGATCCCCGGTGACCACCGCGCGGCGCTGCGCGCGGTGGCCGAACAGCTCGACGTCCGCTTGGACGAATGGACCCGGGGCTGACACCCGGTCCAGCGGCGATTTCAATGGAAGTCGCGGATCTCCGGCGCGTCGGCCTCCGACATGCCGGAGGTCCGCGCACGAACTCCCGCGGCGCCACTGGGAGCAGGCGCCTGATCCCCAGGGCGACCGCGGACCGAGCAGTCGAGCTGTGGAGGAGCGGGTCAGGTGGCCGAGAAGGTGTTGCTCGGGATCGACATCGGGACGGCTAGTTCGAAGGGCGTGCTGGTCGGCGCCGACGGGCGGATCCTGGCCCGGGCGAGTCGGCAGCACGAGACGTCCTACCCGCACCCGGGGTGGGTCGAGCACGACGCCGAATCGGTGTGGTGGGACGACTTCCTGGTGCTGGTGCGGGAACTCCTCCCGGCGGCCGACGGGCGGGAGATCGCCGGGTTGGGGGTCAGCGGCATCGGCCCGGTGCTGCTGCCCGCGGACGGCGAAGGCAAACCGCTGCGCCCGGCGATCCTCTACGGCGTCGACACCCGCGCGACGGAGGAGATCACCGAGCTGACCGAGGAGCTCGGCGCCGACGAGGTCCTGCGTCGGGGCGGCTCCGCGCTGTCCAGCCAGGCCGTCGGGCCGAAGATCCGCTGGCTGGCCAAGCACGAGCCGGAGGTGTACCAGCGCACCGAGATGCTGCTGATGTGCAGCTCGTACCTGGTGCACCGGCTCACCGGCCGCTACGTGCTCGACCACCACTCGGCCAGCCAGTGCGACCCGCTCTACGACCTGCAGTCGCGCACCTGGTCGGCGGACTGGGCGCAGCGCGTGGCGCCGGGGCTGGACCTGCCCGAGCTGGCTTGGCCGACCGAGATCGTGGGCCGGGTCAGCGCGCAGGCGGCGGTGGAAACCGGCCTGCCGGAGGGACTTCCGGTGACCGCGGGCACCGTGGACGCCTGGGCGGAGGCCACCAGCGTCGGCGTGCGGCAGCCCGGCGACGTGATGCTCATGTACGGCACCACGATGTTCTTCGTCCAGGTCCTCGACGAGGTGCGGCCGCACCCGGCACTGTGGGGCACCTGCGGCGCGTTCCCCGGCACGTACACGCTGGCCGCGGGGATGGCGACGTCGGGCGCGGTCACGCAGTGGCTGCGCAAGCTGGTCGACGGCGAGTTCGCGGACCTGGTCGAGCAGGCCGCCGCGGTGCCCGCCGGGAGCCGCGGACTGCTGGTGCTGCCGTACTTCGCGGGCGAGCGGACGCCGATCTTCGACCCGGACGCGCGGGGCATCATCGCCGGGTTGGCCCTCGAGCACGGGCGCGCCGAGCTGTACCGGGCGGCGCTGGAGGGCATCGGGTTCGGGGTCCGGCACAACCTGGAGGCGATGGGCGAGGCGGGCGGCACGGCCGGTCGCCTGGTCGCGGTCGGCGGCGGCACCCAGGGCGGGTTGTGGACGCAGATCGTCTCCGACATCACCGGCCAGGAGCAGCAGCTGCCGGGCGAGACGATCGGCGCGGCCTACGGCGATGCGCTGCTCGCGGGGGTGGGCACCGACGTGGCTGTCGACCCGGACGGCTGGAACCCAGTGGTGCGCACCGTCCGGCCGAACCCGGAGCACACCGAGCGCTACGACGCCTACTTCCGCCACTACCGCGACCTCTACGAGTCCACGACGCGGATCGCGCACTTCCTGGCCGGTGAGCAGCGCGCCGCGGACGAGCGCGGCTGAACCACCGGTGACGCCCTGCTGATCTTGTTAAGCTCAGGCATTCGGGTGAGCTTTGAACTAGATCGGGGAGGATCGGGGCGAATGTCGGTGACGCGGCGTGTTCTCGCGGCCTGCTTCGCCCTGGCGGCGCTGGCCACCGCGGGGTGCTCGCGCGTGTCGGACGCCGACGAGGCCCCGATGGTCGAGACGGCCGACCGCGACTTGGGCGCGGCCCGGGTGGTGCGCGACCAGGTCTACGCCGAGCACGACACCGGCGCGCTCCAGCTGGACCTGTTCCTGCCCGCCCCTCAGCGGGAACCGGCTCCGCTGGTGGTCTACGTGCACGGCGGCGGCTGGGACGCGGGCGTGCGCACGCTGGACTCGGACCGCACCGCCACCGAAGCGCTGACCGCGCAACGCCTGCTGGACCGCGGCTACGCGGTGGCCACGGTGGACTACCGGCTGAGCGGGGTGGCGCAGGCCCCGGCGCAGGTCATCGACGTGGCCGACGCGGTGCGCTACCTGCAGCAGCAGTCCGGCCGGTGGGGCCTGGACGCCGACCGGGTGGCGCTGTGGGGCGCTTCCGCGGGCGGGCACCTGGTCTCGCAGCTCGGGGCGGTGGCCGGTGACCCGGGCAAGCCGGGCGGTGGGCTGACCGGAATCCGCGCGGTGGTGGACTGGTTCGGCCCGACGGACATGAGCGCCGAGGCGCAGCGGACGCAGCCGCACATGCAGGACTACGCGCGCCGGGTGGTCAACCAGCTGCTGGGCTGCATGCCGGTGGACTGCCCGGCGAAGGCCGAGGAGATGAGCCCGATCCGCAACATCTCCGGTGACGAGCCGCCGTACCTGGTCCAGCAGGGCACGGCGGACTCGCTGGTCCCGCTGGAGCAGAGCCTGGACTTCGCCGAAGCCCTGCGCGGCCTCGGCGTGACCGTGGAGATGCACCCCTACGAGGGCCTCGACCACGGCTTCGGCCGCGGTCAGCACACCCCGCTGATCGCCGACACCGTCGCCGCCTTCGTCGAGACCTACGTCTGACGGCCCGGTCTACTCGGCCGGTGCCGACCCGTTGACCAGCGCGTCCTCGTTGCGGCGGACCTGCTCGACGGTGCCGGAACCGGCCGCCTCCGCGAGGGGTTGGACCGCGCTGCGGAAGGATTCGAGCGCGTCGAGCTCGCGGCGGCGGGCGGAGACGAAGCGCTGCAGGTGGGTGCTGGAGAGGTTCACCGCCTCCACCGCGCCGTTCGCGGCGCGCTGGGCCCGGACCGCCTGGGCCCGCACCTGCTCGATGTCCTCGGCGATGGTGCGCTCGGTCGCGGCGAACATCGCGGCAGACGCCAGCACCGCGAAACCCGTCGGCCCGCACAGGAAGACCCGCTTGTCCAGCAACCAGGACAGCAGCTGCGGGTCGGTGTCCAGGGCGGCCACCACCGCGGCGTCGGACGGGACGAACATGATCGAGCCGTAGATCGCGTCGGCCCACTTCTGGTAGCCCTTGCCGGCGAGCTCGGTGGCGCGGGAGCGGATGTTGCGCACGTGCACCCGCAGGGCGTCGCGGCGCTCCTCGGGGTCGTCGGTCTCCATCGCCTCGGCCCACACCGCCAGGCTGGCCTTCGCGTCCACCGGCACCTGCCGACCGCCGCCGACCGAGAGCACCATGTCCGGCCGGGCAGCGCCGCCGCCGGCGAGGTCGGTCTGCAGCGTGAAGTGGGTGCCTTCGCGCAGCCCCAGCGACCGCGCGGTCTCGACCAGCACCTGCTCGCCGAGCTCGCCGCGGCCGGTGATGGAGGCGAAGGCCACCTCGTACCGGCGCAGCGCGGCCTGCTGCTCGGTGCTGCGCGTGCGCTCGGCCTCGACCATGCGCAGCGCCTCGTCGGCGCGGCGGGCGCTGTCGGTGTACAGCCGCCAGATCAACACGAGCGCCGCGGCGAACAACAGCGTCAGCACGACGACGATGGTGATCAGGACGCCGGTACCCACTTGAGCTCCGTCCGTTGGTGACCGTTGCACCACCGATGATGGCCGACCGACCCGACAAGATCACGCACCGCCACCCGGGCCCGGGTTCCGGCTCTCCGCCCGGAGTTGGCGACGGCCGGTGATCGTCCCGTCACGCGATGGGGTGCAGGTGCACGACACGCCGAAGCGGTGTGGGGGGTCGGCGGGGTTCCGCCCGGACGCCGATAACTTGAGGCCCATGCGGGTACTGCACACCTCCGACTGGCACGTGGGCCGGACGTTCCACGGGCGCGACCTGCTCGGAGATCAGGAGGCCGTCCTGGGCGGGCTGGCCGACCTGGTCACCGAGGAGCAGGTCGACGTCGTCGTGGTCGCCGGGGACCTCTACGACCGCGCCGTGCCTTCCGGCGAGGCCGTGCAGACCTGCGTGCGGGTGCTCGCGCGGATCCGGGAGGCGGGCGCCCAGCTGGTGGTGACCTCCGGCAACCACGACTCGGCCGCGCGGGTGGGCGCGTTCGCCGAGTTCGCCGCCGCCGGTGGCCTGCACCTGCGCACCCAGGTCGCCGGGTTGCACGTGCCGGTGGAGCTCGCCGACGAGCACGGGCCGGTCGCCGTCTACGGCATCCCGTACCTGGAACCAGATCCGGCGCGGCGTGCGCTGCAGGACTGCGCGGACGTGCCGGGGGCCAGCGCCGAGATCGAGTCCCGCGGCCACACCGCGGTGCTCACCGAGGCGATGAACCGCATCCGCGCCGATCTGGCCGCGCGGCCGGCCGGCACGCGTTCGGTGGTGCTGGCGCACGCCTTCGTCACGGGCGGCGACAGCAGCGATTCGGAGCGCACCATCGCCGTCGGCGGTGTCGAGCAGGTGCCGGGTTCGGTCTTCGACGGCGTGGACTACGTCGCGCTGGGCCACCTGCACGGCCCGCAGCGGCTGGCCGAGCACCTGCGCTACTCCGGCAGCCCGCTGGCGTACTCCTTCTCCGAGGCGGCGCAGCGCAAGTCGGTGTGGCTGGTGGACCTCGACGCCGACGGCCTGGCCGGGGTCGAGCGCCGTGAGCTGCCCGTCCCGCGCCGCCTGGCCACCGCGCAGGGCGAGCTGGCGGAGCTGCTCGAAGCGCCCGAGCACGCCGAGCTGGCGGACTGCTACCTGTCGGTGACGCTCACCGACGAGGTCCGCCCGCTGGAGCCGATGCGCCAGCTCCAGCAGCGCTTCCCGCACGCGGTGCACCTGGAGTGGAAGCCAGCGACGGGTCGCGCGACCGCCCCGCTGCGCTACGCCGAGATCGTGCGGGGCCGCGACGACCACGCGCTCGCCGACCAGTTCGTGGCGGACTGCCGGGGCTCGGAACCCACCGACTCCGAGCGCGCGCTGCTCGGCGAGGCGCTGCGCGCGGTCGCTGCCGCGGAGGGGGCGAAATGAGACTGCACAGTTTGGAGATCACCGCCTTCGGCCCCTACCGGGACCACCAGCTGGTCGACTTCGACCGGCTGGGTGCCGACGGCCTCTTCCTGCTGCACGGTGACACCGGGGCGGGCAAGACGACGCTGCTCGACGCGGTCGCCTTCGCCCTCTACGGCTCGGTCCCGGGGGCGCGCGGCCAGGTCAAGCGGCTCCGCTGCGACACCGCCGCGCCCGACGTGCCGACCAAGGTGGCGCTGGAGCTCACGATCCAGGGCCAGCGGCTGCGGGTCGAGCGAAGCCCCGAGTACGAGCGGCCCAAGAAGCGCGGCGACGGGTTCACCACGCAACCGGCGAAGGCCTCGCTGACCTGGGTGGGTGGTGCGCCGACCGAGTACCCGCCGGAGGGCCTGACCCGGATCGACGAGGTCGCCCGCACGGTGCAGCGGTTGCTCGGCATGACGGTCGAGCAGTTCTTCCAGGTGGTGATGCTGCCGCAGGGCGAGTTCGCGAAGTTCCTGCGCTCGGACACCGCGGAGCGCGAGCAGCTGCTGGAGAAGCTGTTCGGCACGCAGCGCTTCGGCGAGGTCGAGCGCTGGTTCGTGGAGCGCCGCCGGGAGCGTGGCCGCGAGGTCGAGGCGCAGACCCAGCAGGTGCGCGAGTTGCTCGCGCGCGTCTCGCAGGTCTCCGGCGCGGTGCAGGAGTCCGATGTGGACGACCAGACCTGGTTGGAGGACATCGAGAAGAGCGCGGTCCGCGAGCTGGAGGGGGCGCAGGCCGAGCAGTCGAGGCTGCGCCGCGAGCGGGAGGCGGCGGAAGCGACCCTGGCCCAGCGCCGCGAGCTGGCGGACAAGGTGCGGCGGGTTCGCCAGGCGAACGCCACGCTCGCCGAGGTCGCCGAGAAGCAGGCCGAGCACGACGCGTGGCGCGCGGAGCGGGAGGCGGCCCACCGCGCGGTCCCGGTCCTGGCCGCCCACCGCGCGGTCCGCCGCGCCGAGCAGGAACGCGACAAGGCCAGCGCCGAGGTCGTGGCCGCCGCGGCCCGGTGCGAGCTGGACGCGGAGACGCCGGTGGCGGAACTGCGCTCCCTGGCCGGGGCGAAGCGGGAGGAGGCCGGTGCGCTCGCGCACCTGGTTCCCGAGGCGCAGCAGCAGGAGGCCGACCGCCGCAGGCTGTCCGGGTTGGCCGAGCAGGTCGCGCGCGACGAGCAGCGGGAAGCGGAGCTGCTCGACCAGCAGACCGCCCTCCCGGACCGCATCAGCGCGGCCCGCCAGCAGGTCGAGGAGTCCAAGCACGCGGAACTCCGGCTGGACACCGTCCAGGCCAAGGGGACCGAGGTCGCCGAGCTGCTGACCGCCGCGCGCGAACTGCCCACCGCCCAGCAGGAGCTCACCGCGGCAACGACCAAGGCCCAGCGGGCGGTGGACGCCCACCAGCAAGCGCGTGACCTGCTCCAGGACCTCCGCGCCCGGCGGCTCGCCGGGATGGCTGCAGAACTCGCCACCCGCCTCACCCCCGGCGAGCCCTGCCCGGTGTGCGGCTCGGCAGAGCACCCGGAACCGGGGAAGCCGGTCGGCGACCCGGTGAGCGCTGAGGACGAGGAGAAGGCTCAGCTCGACGAGCAGGCGGCGCACAGCCGTCGGGAACAGGCCGCGGTGGCGGTCCAGCGGGCGCAGCAGAAGGTCGACGCACTGCTGGAGCGACTCGGCGCGCGCACGGAGTCGGAACTCGCCGCCGAACTGGCGGAACTGCGCGCGGAGCGCGACGCGTTGAGCAGCGCAGCGGAGCAGCTGCCGCAGCGCACCAAGCACCTGGCGGAACTCGAAGCCTCCACCGAACGCCTTGCCGAGCAGCTCTCGCAGCTGCGCACGACCCTCGCCGCGGCGAAGAGCGAGCACACCACGCTCCTGTCCACAGTGGAAAAGCGAGAGGCGCGGCTGCGCGAAGGACGCGGCGACTTCCCCAGCATCGCGGACCGGCGAACCCACCTCCTCGACCTCGCAACGCGGCTCGACCAGCTGACCGCCGCCCGAACAGCCCGCGACGACGCCGAACGCCGCCTGGCCGAACAACAACGGGCACTGGCCGAAGCCGCAACCGCCGCCGGATTCGCCGACCCCGCCGCCGCCCTGGCCGCCGAGCGCAGCGAGGGTCGGATCGCCCAGCTCACCGAGGCGCTAGCCGAGGTCGAAGAGCGCGCCGCAGGCGCCCGCGCAGCGCTGGCCAGCGCGGAGCTCGCCGGAGTCGACGCAGCCGCCGAGGTCGGCCTCGAAGAGGCCACCGAGGCGGCCACCACCGCACGCGAAGCAGCGGAGCGCGCGGCTGCGTTGGCGCATCGCGCCGAGCAGCGGCAGCGCGACATCGCGGAGCTCGCGGAGCGCTTGCGCGGAGCGTGGGCGGAGCTCGGACCGGCGTTGGCGGAGCACGCCGAGCTGGAGGCGTTGGCGGACGTGGTCAACGGGCGCGGCCAGAACGCGCGGAAGATGTCGCTGCGGGCGTACGTGCTGGCCGCGCGGCTGGAGGAGGTGGCCGTCGCGGCGACGCGGCGGTTGCAGCGGATGAGCGGTGGGCGGTACTCGTTCGTGCACTCCGACGCGGCCGGTGCGCGCGGGACCCGGGGCGGGCTCGGCCTCGACGTGCTCGACGACTACTCCGGCAAGGTCCGCCCGGCCAAGACCCTGTCCGGCGGTGAGTCCTTCCTGGCCTCGCTCTCCCTGGCCCTCGGCCTGGCCGACGTGGTCGCGGCCGAAACCGGCGGAGCACTCCTGGACACCCTGTTCATCGACGAGGGCTTCGGCACCCTGGACGCGGACACCCTCGACCTGGTGATGGACACCCTTGACGAACTCCGCGCTGGTGGCCGGGTGGTCGGCCTGGTCTCCCATGTCGAGGAGATGCGCCAGCGCATCGCGGTCCGCCTCCGAGTCCGCAAGTCCCGAGAAGGCTCGACCCTGGAACTCCAAACCTGACCCAACCCCCGAACCACCCCGCGGCCGTTCGAGGGGCTGGTGCCGCCCAGACCAAAGACCGGCACCCCGCACTCGATCCCAAGCCGAAGCCTTGAGCGCACGGCCGTGCGAGGGGCGGTGACGTCTGCAACGTCGTTGAGATTGCCTCACCGCGCCACCGCAGGTTCCGTCGACAACTACGGCAATTTCGATTGGAAGTGCAACACCACCCAACGCTCCGAACCCGACCCCACCGCACCACTCCTCAACAAACCCCCGAAGTACCACCACCGACCCCAAAGTGACGACCGCACCAGGGATCGCGCCCTGCCCTCGTCGCCCGACAGCCTGGGAACCCCCCCACGCACCCGAACCCCACGCCCAGCCGTCGGAGGCGTGGTGACGCCTGCAATTCAGCACCGCCGCCCGTACGCGTGCGCCAGATCGCTCACTCCTCCTCCCCTGAGCCAAGCGCGTGGGCGGCTGCGACAGCCTCCAGGAACCGCTTGACCTCCGCGGAGGACCGGAGGCGGTGGAAGGCGAGATGCTTGTTCGCTGGGGCGAGCATGGCTGACTCGTACCGTTGTTGGACCCGCGCGTACGACGTCCACGCCCACCACAGGATCGAGTCCTCGCCGCGCCAGAACATCAACCCCCGCCAGTTCTCGCGGTTGCCGCTCCAGAGCTCCTCGCGGGTCACCACCCTGCGGATGGTTCGAGTCAGGGAACGCCACATCACCGTGCGCTTGGGCGGGTTCACCCACACGACCGTGTCGGCTCGCTCCCAGACGAGGGTGCCGATCTTGCTCTGGTAGTTCCCGTCCACGATCCAGGTGTCAGCCGCTGTCGCCTGCCGGACCTTCTCGCTCAGGTCGTCACTGGAAGCGGCCGACCAGTCCGGCCCCCAGTGCAGCGCATCGAGTTCGACATGGGGCACGCCGAGGATGTTGGAGAGCCGCCGCGCCACGGTCGACTTGCCCGACCCGGAACACCCCACCACCGAGACTCGCTGCACGACCCCAAGCCTTCCTCGTCGCTCACTAGGCCGTGCAATTGTGCCGGAACCCACCACGTCGCCGTCGACCACGCAGGCCTGGCCGTCCACGCGGACCTCGCCCGCCGACTTGGCCCCGGCATCGAACCCGCACCGGTGAGGACCTGGCCGCAGCATCCCAAGTCGTTGCCACCACGCCTCTTCGTCGAGTCCGCGAAGTACCACCACCGCTCCTCGAGTGGCAACAACCCCCACCCGGCTCAGTAGTCCTCGAACGAGGTCACCTCACGCCGCGAGTCTGCCCTCGTGGTCCAGCAGCCAGCGCTTCACCGGCACTCCCCAGCGGAACCCGCCGAGGGACCCGTCGCTGCGGAGGACCCGGTGGCACGGGACGAAGAGCGCGGCAGCGTTGCGCGCGCAGGCCGAAGCCGCCGCGCGAACCGCTTCCGGTCGACCGGCGAGGGCTGCGTACTCGGCGTAGCTCACCGGCTCCCCGGCCGGGACCTTCCGCAGGACTTCCCACGCCTGTTCCCGGAACGGACCGGACTTCTGCCGCACCGGGATCCCGTCCACGGCGTGCAGATCTCCGTCGTGGTACCGGCGGATTGCCTCCGTCACGGCACCGAGGTCGGCGGCCTCCACCGGCTCCTCGGTCAGCAGCGCGGGGGCGATGAGCGGCAGCAACTCGTCCACCCGACCGGTCCAACCGGAGGCGAGCACGGCGCCGTCGTCGACCACAGCCGTGAACGGACCGGCCGGGGTGTCCACAGTAGACCAGTTGATCATGACGTCTCCCAGGGAAGTGCGGGGGTTCAGGAAGCGTGCTGCAGCTGTGGTGGCGCGACCGCCGCCTCCCACAGCAGCACTCCGGCGTAGGAGCTCCAGGGACTCCACTTGCGGGCGTGCTCCTGGATCACCGCTGGGTCCTCGGACAGTCCGAGGGCTTCGGCGCCGCGGCGCAGCGCGAGGTCTCCGATGAGCAGCACGTCCGGGGCACCGAGCACGCGCATGGCGACGTAGCTCGACGTCCACGGGCCGATGCCGCGGATCTGCTCCAGCTCGTGCCGCAGCTCCGCCTCGTCCCGCCCGGGGTGCAGGGCCAACCGGCCTTCGGCGACCGAGGCCGCCACGTCGCGCACGGTCTCCGCGCGTCGCCGCGGGCCGGGTAGGGCCTCCAGTGCTCGCTCGGCGAGCACCTCGGCGGTGGGGAACAGCGTGGTCACCGAGCCGTGCGCGTGCGGTAGCGGCTCACCCAGGTCGGTGACCAGCCGTTCGGTGGTCCTGCGGGCGGCCGCGACCGAGATCTGCTGGCCGATCACCGCGCGGATCAGGATCTCCAGGCCGTCCACGCTGCCCGGGACCCGCACGCCCGGCGTGCGGGCGATGGGTCCGCGCAGCACCGGGTCGGCGCCGAGCACCTCGCGGACCGCAACCGGGTCCGCGTCGAGGTCGAGCAGGCGGCGGAGCCTGCTCACCGCGCTGCCGAGGTCGCGCAGGTCGGTCAGCTGCAGCGTGCAGGCGACGTACTTCTCCTGCGGTCGCAGCGTCGCGACCCCGGTCCCGTACGGCAGCCGCAGGGAGCGCGTGTAGTGGTCCGGCCCGGCTTCCTCCAGCCCTGCCAGCGCGCGTTGGCTGAGGAAGCGCAGCACACCCGGGGCGTCGCACGGGGCACGGAACGGCAGCCGCAGCGGCACGGTCCCGGCGCCGCTCGGGGCGTCGTTGCGGCGCTGCGCGCGGCTGCGCATCTCCGTCGGCGTGGTGCCGAAGACCTCGCGCATGGTGTCGTTGAACTGCCGCAGGCTGGAGAAGCCCGCCGCGAAGGCGACATCGCTGAACGAGATCGCGGTCGTCTCGATCAGGATCCGCGCCGAGTGCGCGCGGTGCGCGCGGGCCAGCCCGAGCGGACCGGCGCCGAGCTCGGCGGTGAGCACCCTGGTCAGGTGCCGCTCCGAGTACCCGAGCTGGTCGGCCAGCCCGCGGACACCGCAGCGGTCCACCACGCCGTCGGTGATCAGCCGCATGGCCCGTCCGGCGAGGTCGGCGCGCAGGTTCCACTCGGGCGAGCCCGGCACGGCGTCGGGCAGGCACCGCCGGCACGCCCGGAACCCGGCGGCCTGCGCGGCGGCCGCTGTTGCGAAGAACACGCTGTTGGTGCGCTTCGGGGTGCGAGCGGGGCAGGAGGGGCGGCAGTAGATGCCGGTCGAGCGGACGCCGTGGATGAAGCACCCGTCGAACCGCACATCACGCGAGGCCACTGCCCGGAAGGCTTCTTCGGTTCCCACCAACATGCCTCCGATCGTGCCAGCGGGCAGCACCGGTCACTAGCGGGAAACGGACACGACCGTGCCGCGGCTCCGGGTGGGCAAATGCACGTTTGGTCCCTAGTGTCGCGGCATGGGTAACTCCAAGATCAAGCTCGTGACCGCCGCGGCCGGGGCGGCGCTCGCCGTGGTGGTCACCGCTGGTTGCAACGATCCGGCACCGGCTCCGCAGCAGGAGCAGGAGCAGGAGGACGGCGGCCAGCAGGGCGACCAGGACGACCAGCAGCAGGACGACCAGCAGGGCGACGACCAGCAGGACGACGACTGACCGCCGTGAGCGGCGGTGGTGGGCCGCCGCCGCTCACGAGTCCCACCGGGGCCGATGTCGCTCCGGGGCAGCACCTAGACTCCAGGGCGTGAGCCTCACCCTCGGAATCGTCGGGCTGCCCAACGTCGGCAAGTCCACCCTGTTCAACGCGCTGACCAGCAACGACGCTCTCGCCGCGAACTACCCGTTCGCCACCATCGAGCCGAACGTGGGCGTCGTGCCGCTGCCGGACGAGCGGCTGGACAAGCTCGCGGAGATCTTCGGCTCGGCCAAGACGGTGCCCGCCACGGTGTCGTTCGTGGACATCGCGGGCCTGGTCAAGGGTGCTTCCGAGGGGCAGGGCCTGGGCAACAAGTTCCTCGCCAACATCCGCGAGGCGGACGCGATCTGCCAGGTCATCCGGGTCTTCGACGACCCCGACGTGGTGCACGTGGACGGCCGGGTGGATCCGTCCAGCGACATCGAGACGATCAACACCGAGCTGATCCTGGCCGACCTGCAGACGCTGGAGAAGGCGCTGCCGCGGTTGGAGAAGGAAGCGCGGACGCACAAGGACAAGCGCCCGGCCCTGGAGCTGGCGCAGCAGGCCAAGGACATCCTCGACTCCGGCAAGACGCTGTTCGCGGCGGGCCTGGGCAAGGACACCCCGGACCTGCGCGAGCTGAACCTGCTGACCACCAAGCCGTTCCTCTACGTGTTCAACGCCGACGAGGGCGTGCTGGCCGACGAGGCGAAGCAGGCGGAGCTGCGCGACCTGGTCGCGCCCGCGGACGCGGTGTTCCTGGACGCCAAGGTCGAGGCGGAGCTCAAGGAGCTCGACGAGGAGTCCCAGCGCGAGCTGCTGGAGTCGATCGGCCAGGCGGAGCCGGGCCTCAACGCGCTGGCCCGCGCCGGGTTCCACACCCTGGGCCTGCAGACCTACCTGACGGCGGGCCCGAAGGAGGCACGGGCCTGGACGATCCGCCAGGGCTGGACGGCTCCCCAGGCGGCGGGCGTGATCCACACCGACTTCGAGCGCGGCTTCATCAAGGCCGAGGTCGTGTCCTTCGAGGACCTCACTGGCGCGGGCTCGATGGCGGAGGCCAAGTCCGCGGGCAAGGTCCGCATGGAGGGCAAGGACTACGTGATGGCCGACGGCGACGTCGTGGAGTTCCGCTTCAACGTGTGATCGGCATGCGATGCTGACCCGACCGCAGTAGTTCGATCGGGGAGCGACATGGCAGCGCAGCGACCGGGTGCCCACTCGTGGGCGTCGCAGGTGTCGGACGAGGAGTTCCGGCTCTCGGAGCTCGACCTCCACGTGCTCGGTTCCCATCCGGAGATCCTGGCGGCCCTGGGGCGCCGGTGGCGCACTGGGCCATCGACCGACACGGTGGCGTTCGCGGCAGCCATGCCAGCCGGGATCGGCGCGCTGGTGCTGGCGCCCGGCTGGTTCCGGCAGGTCCAGGGCGAGCCGTGGCTTGAGCCGGTGGACCTCGGCGACCGCGCTCCCTCCACCGCGTCGTTCTTCTTCGCGGTCGCCCTGGTCGGGTTGGTGGTCCTGACGGTGCTGTGGCTCCGGCGTGGTCGGCTCCGCGCCGGGACCGAGGTGTTCGCGGTCGTGTTCACGCTGGTCGCCGCCCTCGTCGCGCTGCCGCTCATGGCCTCCGTCGGCGTCGACGTGCTCGGGTTCGCCTCGGTCACGCTCCCGGTCTGGGGTGCGACCGCGGCCGCGGTCGCCGTGCTCGGAGCGTTCACCCAGGCCTCGGCGGGGCGGCGGGCCGGGGATGCCCAGGACTTCCACATCACGGGCCCGGCGGACCTGGAACGCGCCCACGCGCTGGTCGCCGCACTGCCACCGCGCAAGGTAAAGGGCCTCGCTGCCGAGCGCACGCGGGCGGTGGGGCGGCTGCGGGAACGAGGCATGATCACCGCTGGCCAGGCAGCAGCGGTCGAGGCCCTCCCGATCGGGTCCTCGATCACCCTCGACTCCTGACGCGCGATCCGGCACGGTCAGCTGTTGAACTTCTCCAGCAGTGCGAGGGCGGAATTCTTGCCGAGCTGGTGGGCCGCGAGCGGGCTGTCGCCGGTGAGCAGATTGCGGTCGCGGGTGGTCGCTCCGGTCATGTCGCCGTTGATGACCTCGATACCGGCTTCTCGCAGCCGTTCGCCGAGGTTCCAGGGCATCTTCCCGGGCAGGTATCCGATCTCGACGTTCGCACCGAGATCCAGGGCGTCGGGGAAGGCGACGATCTCGTAGCCGGAGAACGGGTTGGCGTCACGGTCGACGCCAGCGGCCAGCAGCGCGGCGGGCCCGTGGCACAGCGTGATCACCAGGCGGTCGTCGTCGAGGAAGAAGTCCAGCGCATCCCGCAGGTCGGCGCTGGAGGGGATGCCGTTCATCGCCCCGTGCCCGCCGGGGATGAAGATTGCTGCGTAGTCCTCCAGACCGTCCACGATCACCTCGGCGAGCTTCTCCGGAGCCTTGAAGCCGTCCTTCGTGGCCGCCCAGGCCGACCTCACCGCTTCGTCCTCCCCCGGGAACGCCCACCACTCGATCTTGCCGGGGCCACCGCTGATCGTGGCGATGTCGATGCCGTACCCGGCCTGCGCCATGTGGTGGATGGGCAGGAGCGTCTCCACCGGGTGGTTGCCGGTGGAGAAGAACGTCCCGTTCTGCATGAGCATGTAGCGCTCGTCGGTGGCGATCACGAGGATCTTCCAGCGGCCACCGGCGTACTTCTCCTCCGTGGCCAGACCGTCGTAATCGGTCTTGTCGGAGGTGTACTGGGAGAGCGAGTAGGGCGAGGGGAAGAAAGCGTTGTCCTCGGCCCGATCCGGGGTGGGTTTGCGGTCCTGCGCGTGCTCAGTCATCAGGTGCCTCCCGTGGTCGGTGGGTTCGATGGTCCGTCCCGACCGCGGCGCACGCATCACGCGAAGCAGGGGCGTCTCAGCTGGTGCCGCTCAGCGTTGTCGCTGCGTTCACGAGGGCGGTGAGGGAGTTGCAGCATGTGCACCACACGATGCTCGTTTCCTGCGAAGATCAGATCTCCGACGCGGATCCCGATCAGTTCCTGTCTGATATTGAGAAGTCCATGAAAGAGACCGGGGTCGTGCGGTGGTACTCCGCGCATCGCCACATTCCCGTCGTCGGCGAGGAGGCGATCCCGGCGTTCATCGCGACCGCGGTGCTGCAGTTCGGAGTGGCGGACCAGGCCGACCTGGCGACGTTGTTCGCGGCGCCGGGAGCGGTCGACGTGATCCACAAGTGGCGGGCGCGCCACCCCTACAAGGTCGCGTGGGTGAACCACGAGACCCCGGCATGACGCGACGTGCGAGGCGGAAGGTCGTTGCGTCCACGAGGAGGCCACCTGCTCGACTGGCGGGAACTCCTCCTCGGTACAAGCTCGCCAGCATCACCTGGTTGGCGATCTACCCGCTGATCACCCTGTTGCTCTGGGTGGCAGCGCCCCTGGTGGAACGCCTTCCGGTCTACGTCACGACGCTGCTGCTGTCGGCCACGCTGGTGTCCATGATGACGTTCGTCATCATGCCGTTCATGACCCGCCTGTTCGCCCCCTGGCTGACGGGAGTTCGGCAGGGGCACGACGACGACTCCTGACGTGCGGATCATCACCTTGCCCGGAAGTGGCCCTCAGCGGGTGGTGAACGCGCCTCCGTTGAGGTGGAGGTTCTGGCCGGTGATGTGACGGGCTTCGGGGGAGAGCAGGAACAGCGCGAGCGCCACGGCGTCGTCCGGGGTTCCGGTGCGGCCGATCGCCGTTTGCTGCCGGAGCTGTTCGGCGCGTTCCGCGCTCAGCGTGCCGCTGAAGAACTCCGTGTCGGCGATGTAGCCCGACGAGACGCAGTTGACCCGGATGTCCTGCGGTCCCAGATCTGCGGCGAGACCGACGGCGTAGGAGGCGACCGCGGCCTTCGCCGGGCCGTAGTAGCCGACACCGTGTTCAGCGGCGATGGAACCGAACAGGACGATCGAGGCCCCGGCCGACATCTGCGGGCGCAGGGCGTTGACCGTCAGCGCCGACGACGTGAGGTTCCCGGCGATGGTCTCGTCGAGGAGCGCCTTCTCGTCCTCCAGCGAGGTGGGGTGCGGGCGGGTGATGGCCGGGTTGCCGCCAGCGCAGTGCACGAGCCCGGTCACCGGGGCGTCGACGGTCTCGGCGAGCTTCCGCACGTCTGCGGGGGCGGAGTTGTCGCAGGGCAGGACCGCGATCCCGCCTCCGCTCGCCGCGGCGAGCTCGTCGAGCGGCCCGCGCCGTCGGCCGGTTGCCAGGACCCGTTTCCCGCGTGCGTGCAGTGCCAGCGCGATCGCACGTCCGATGCCCGTGCCGCCGCCCGTCACGATGTGCACGATTCCTCCATTAAGGCCTTAACAAGATGGACGTTAAGACCTTAATGTAAGCTGCCGGGCATGAGCAAGGCGGATCGAGCTGCGGCGATCATGGCGGCCTGGCGGCGTGAGCGACCGGACCTGGACCCGGCGTCGGTCGCGATCGTCACCCGCATCTGGCACCTGGCGAAGGTCTTCGGCGACGACCGCCGGAGACTGCTCGCGCGGCTCGGCATCGACCCTTCGCTCATGGACCTGCTGGGAACGCTCCGCCGCAGCGGCGAGCCGTACGCGCTGACGACCCGCGAACTCGCGGAACGTGCGGCGGTCACGCCAGCGGCCATCTCGCAACGCCTCGCCCGCGCCGAGCAGCGGGGCTGGATCAGCCGCGAACCTGCGAGCGGACGCGCGGTGCTCGTCCGGCTGACCGACGAGGGCAAGGAAGTCGTGGATGCGACGGCGGGAGCCATCTTCGACCACGAGGACGAACTCCTCGGCACGCTGTCCGATGAGGACAGAAACACCCTCGCCGACCTGCTGAACAAGCTCTGCGTGGACCTGGTCGGCGACGTCCCCCTCGGCCACGTCGGCGAAGGTGGCCCGTGACCGGGCTCGCGCTCAGCTGCGCCGCCGCGGCATCAGCTTGCGCAGATCGACGTCGATCTCGTACGGAACAGGACGCTGCAGGACGTCCCGGAAGATCCCGGCCGGGGCATAAACGCCCGTCGGCCCGTCCAGCTCGTACACGTGCACGACCGCTGTCGAGTCCTCGTCCTCGACGCACCAGTAGTGCCGGATACCGGCGTCGGCGTACTTGCGCAGCACCGTCCGGTCGCGGTGTGCGGACTCCGGGGAGACCGCCTCGACGACCAGCAGCACGTCCTCCGGCTCGTACCAGGTCCGGTCCGGGCCGAAGGGGGAGGTGGTGACGAGCAGGGCCGGTTCCGGCCGGTTGCGGGCGTCGAGCCGGATGGTCATCTCCCGTTCGACCTCGATGCCGTCGGGGGCCTGGCGGGCGAGCTCGACGGTGAGGCCGGTGACGAGGCGGCCGTGCCAGGACCGCTGCGGGGTCCTCATGAAGACGAGGGCTCCATCGATCAGCTCGGTGTGCCGGGGTGCCTCGGGCAGGTGGTCGAGATCCTCTGCGAACCAGCCTTCAGCGCGGGGCGGGCGCATCCAGTCGGGCAGCGTGGTCACAGGCCCAACGGTAGCGAGCTGACGGGCGTGGGGCCGCGTGCTCGCCCGGTCAGGGTTCGGTGGCTTCGAGGTAGGTGGCGAGGGCCGTTCGGGTTTGTTGGAGGCAGGTGAGGCGGTCGTCGATCGCCGTCAGCTCGGCTCGGAGGGTGGCCAGGAGGTCCGGGCACGGTTCGAGGGTGGGGAGCTCGCCGCGGGCGCAGGGGAGGACCGTGCGGATCGTCTCCGTGTTCAGGCCCGCGGCCAGGAGGTTGCGGATCTGGGCGACGACCGTGATCGCTTCCGCCGGGTAGTAGCGGTAGCCGCTCGGGGCTCGCTGCGAGGTGAGCAGGCCCTGCTGCTCGTAGTAGCGCAGGAGGCGTTGGCTGACCCCCGTCCGGCGGGACAGCTCGCCGATCTTCATGAGATCCGGCTCACGCGAGATTGACTCTGCCATCGGTGTCAGACTTTAGCGTCTGCCGCATGAGAAGCAGTCGTTGGACCCTCGCGGCCCTGTTGGTCTGCGTGTTCGCCATCGGGTCCGCGGAGTACGCGGTGCTCGGGGTGCTGCCCGACATCGCGGGCGACCTCCGAGTCTCGGTCGGGACCACCGGTCTGCTCGTCACCGGCTACGCGCTGACGGTCGCCGTCGGCGGGCCGGTGGTCACCGCGCTGACCACGC
This sequence comes from Saccharopolyspora sp. NPDC000359, assembly GCF_040300525.1. NCBI lineage: Bacteria > Bacillati > Actinomycetota > Actinomycetes > Pseudonocardiales > Pseudonocardiaceae > Saccharopolyspora > Saccharopolyspora sp. NPDC000359. The sequence goes on from NZ_JBEPDU010000006.1 coordinate 27,723, forward strand.
GGGTTCCGCGGAAAGCGCTGCTCATCGGCATGATCGGGGTCTTCACCGCGGGCAACGTGCTGGCCGCGCTCGCCGGTGCTTTCGGGCTGGTGCTGGTCGCTCGGGTCCTCGCCGCGCTGGTGCACTCGACGTTCTTCGCCGTCGGGTTGGTGCAGGCCGTGTCCGTCGTCGGTGCGGAGCGCCGGGGTTGGGCGATCGCGGTGGTCAGCGCCGGGTTGAACCTGGCGACCGTGCTCGGCGCGCCGGTCGGCACCTTCATCGGCCACGCGTTCGGGTGGCGGGCCGCGTTCTGGGCGCTCGCCGCGGTGAGCCTGGTCGCCGCCGGGCTCGTCGGTGTCGCGGTGCCGCGGTCGAGCGCGGTCGGACCGCAGTCGGTGCGGGCGGAGATCCGGGCGTTGGCCAGCCGCGAGGTGGTCGTGGTCGTGGCGGTCACGGTGCTCGCGCAGATCGCGCTCTTCACGCCGTACACCTACATCGCCACCATCCTCACCGAGGTGTCCGGGTTCGCAGCCGGGGCGGTGGGGTGGTTGCTGATGGCGTTCGGCGTCGGTGGGCTGGTGGGGAACGTGATCGGCGGCCGGTTGGCCGATCGGTGGCCGTGGGGTTCAATTCGCGGACTCCTCGCCGGGATGGCCGCGGTGCTCGGGGTTTTCGCGGTGGTGGCGCCGCACGCGGGTGCAGCGGCGGCGGGTGTGCTCGTGCTCGGTGTGGTGAGCTGCGCGCTCATCCCGGCGTTGCAGGCTCGGGCCTTCGCGGCTGCAGCGGCCGCGCCGACGTTGACGGTCGCGGTGAACACCTCGGCGTTCAACCTCGGGAACGCGGGCGGTGCGTGGATCGGGGGTCGGGTGCTCGACGGTGGTGCGGCGCCGAACTGGTTGATCGGGATCGGGGTTCTCGCCGCGGTCGCAGCTTGGGCGATGACCGCGGCTGTTCGGAGAGGTGCTGTAGTGGAAGGAAGAACTGATGTCGCTGTCCTCTGAGGTCCGGGGCTCCGGGCCGGGCCTGCTGCTGGCGCACGGTGCGGGAGGGTCGACTGCGGCCAACTTCCCGTTCATCGCCGAGCTCGCCGAGAAGCACACCGTGATCGCGCCGGACTACCCGGGCGCGGGCAAGACGCCGAAGGCCGAGCAGCCGCTGGAACTGGACCGGCTCGTCGACGACGTCGTCGCCACCGCGGTCGGCTCGGGAGTGGAAACCTTCGCGGTGCTCGGCTATTCGATGGGAACGACCGTCGCGATCCGCGCGGCCACGAGGTATCCGGAGCGCGTGACGGGGCTGGTGCTCACGGCAGGCTTCGCCCGCGCCGACCGGCACTTGCACCTCAACCTCGACGTCTGGCAGCACCTCCTGGACGACCGGGACGCGCTCGCGCGCTTCCTGCTGCTGAACTGCTTCGGACCGGAAGCGCTGAACTCGCTCGACGACTGGGACGAAGTGCTGCGCGGAACGGCGGACGGCGTGCCAGCCGGGACGGGTGACCACATCGACCTGCTGCGCACCGTCGACGTCCGCGCCGACCTGCCGCGGATCTCCGTGCCGACGCTGGTCGTCGCGACCACCCAGGACACGCTGGTGCCGCCGCACCACTCCAGAGAACTGGCGAACGCGATCCCCGGAGCGCAGCTCGTGGAGGTCGAGTCCGGACACCTGATCGCAGCCCAGAACCCCGGCGCCTGGCTGGCCACAATCCAGGACTTCCTGAACTGAGCAGGTCGTGAGTGCTTTCGGGGGCTCTTGCCCCCGAAAGCACTCACGAGACGGCCGTGCGAGGGGTGGTGACGTCCGCAATCTCGATTGAAGTTGCAACACCACGCAAAGCAACCACCCGCCGCTTTGAGCCCAGAATGAGCCCCCACCGCACCCCTAGTGGTCAAGCCGACCCCGGTATCACCACCGATCCCCAAGCCCCCGAACCCGAAGCCGACCGAATCCCCCGCCGCTCTGGAGGAGCCCGTGCGACCGTCGGCCTGCCGCGCCGATCGCTGCTAGCGTTTCGAGGATGACTGCATCCGCAGAACCGGTGCTGGTGATCGGCGCGGGAGTGCAGGGTCTGACCTGCGGCGTCGTGCTGGCCGAGGCGGGGTGGCCCGTGCGGATCCGGACCGCGGACCGGCCGCGCGAGACCACCTCGGCGGCGGCCGGTGCGATGTGGGGTCCGGCTCAGCTGAGACCAGCTGAACGGGTGTTGTACTGGGTGACCCGCTCGCACGCCGAGTTCACCGCCCTCGCCCGCGACGAGGGCTCCGGGGTGCGCCTGACCACCGGTCGGATGGCCGCCCGGTTCGAGCTCGGCGACGCGGTCCCGACCGAGGCTCGGCTGATCCCCGACCTGCGGCGCTGCACCCCGGACGAGCTGCCCGAGGGCTTCGTCAGCGGCTACCGGGGGACGGTGCCGCTGATCGACATGCCGCGCTATCTCGACCACCTGGTCGGCCGGTTCCAGGACGCCGGGGGAGAGCTGCAGCTCAGCCCGGTCCAGACGCTGGCCGACGCCGCCGCCGAGGCGAGCACGGTGGTCAACTGCACCGGCGTGGGCGCGCGGGAGCTCGTCGGCGACCCCGGCGTGCACCCGGTGCGCGGCCAGGGCGTCGTGGTGCGCAACCCCGGCATCGACGAGTACTTCGTCGAGCTGACCGACTCGGGGGACTTCGCCACCTTCATGCCGCACGGCGACCGGGTGGTGCTCGGTGGGGTGGCCGAGGTGGAGGAGTGGAAGCTCGACGTCCGGCCCGAGGTCAGCGCCGGGATCCGGCGGCGGTGCGCGGCGGTCGACCCGCGGCTGGCCGACGCCGAGGTGCTCGACGAGCTGGTCGGGCTGCGGCCGGGGCGCGAGTCGGTGCGGGTGGACGTCGAGCAGTACGAGGGGGCCCGGATCATCCACGACTACGGGCACGGCGGCTGCGGGGTGTCGCTGTCCTGGGGCTGCGCCTTCGAGGTCGCCGACCTGGTGGCGGGCTGACCGTCAGGACCTGAGCTGCTCGACCACGTTGTCGATCTCCTGCGCCAGCGAGGTGTCGTTGGCCGTGATGCCGCCCATGGAGTGCGTGCTGCAGTGGAAGACCACGGTGCGCCAGCGGATGTCCATGTCCGGGTGGTGGTTCTCGCTCTCGGCGATCTCCGCGATCCGGGTGACGGCCTGGATCGCCTGGGGGAAGCTGGCGAACTCCACGGTGCGGGACAGCTGGGCCCCGTCCTGCCGCCACTCCGGGAGGTGTTCGAGCGCCTCGGCGACCTGGGTGTCGTTGAGCAGTTCGGTCATGTGCACATGGTGGCGGCTCTGGGCGCCGAACTCCACCTGGGCCGCGCCTCAACCGGTGGAACGGGGGCGCTCCAGGTAGGTGGCGTCCGGTTCGGCGAAGCCGAAGGCGCGGTAGAGGCCGTGGGCGTCGCTGGTGTGCAGCATCCAGCGGAAGGTGCGGCCCGGGCCCTCCTCGATCATGACGCGCACCAGAGCCTTGCCGACGCCGTGGCCGCGCGCTTCCGGGACGACGATGACGTCGGCCAGGTAGGCGCTGCCCACGCCGTCGGAGAACGACCGCGCGAAGCCGATCTGCGCGCCGTCGGACTTGCGGTAGGCGCCGACCACCCGCCACGCCTGGTCGATCTGCTGGTCCAGCTGCTCGCGGCGGCGCCACTGGCCCCAGTACGCGTGCGTGCTGAGGCACTCCCACACCGCGTCGCGATCCACCCGGGCCCGCGAGTCGTCCACCTCGAACTCCATGGCGGGCAGGCTACTGCCGGACCCGTCGTCGAGGACACGGGTTTTTTCAGAGGGCTGCGCGCAGGGCGGCCAGCAGGCGGTGGGCCCGGTCGTCGAAGCCCTCCGTGCGCATCAGGCAGGGGCTGAAGGCGAAGGACACGCCCGCGCTCGGCCAGCAGCCGAACAGCGACCCGCCAGCTCCGCTGTGCCCGAAGCCCTCGGCCACCGGCCCGTACGTCCCCAGTTCGTCCTGGAGCTCGTAGCCGAGGCCGAAGACCAGCGGACGTCCGGTGCCGGGGTCGGTGCCGCGGCTCTCCTCGCGGCCAATCCGGTCCATAGTGGACTGGCTGACCAGCTTCCCGGTCACCAGCGCCGAGTACACCGCCGCCATGCCGCGCGCGGAGGCCATCGCGCCGCCACCCGGCATGCCGGTGGTCCACCAGGCCGGGGTGTTCCACGGGGCGTCCTCGCCCAACAGCGAAGGCGGGTTGCCGTACACCTTGTCCCGGTAGGCCAGCGCTTCGGGCGTGTCCAGGCGGTTGGCCACCTGGTAGTCCGGTGCGCGCCAGCGCCGACCGGTGCGCGACCACTCCGACTCCGGCAGGCCGAGCCAGCAGTCCGCCCCGAGCGGCTCGGCGACCTCGGCGCGCAGGAACTCGCCGACCTCCCGGCCGTCCACCCGGCGGATCAGCTCGCCAGCCAGCCAGCCGAAGGTCAGCGCGTGGTAGGCGGTCGTGGAGCCGACCGGCCACAGCGGGGCCTGCGCGGCCAGCAGCGCGGCCATCGCCACGCCGTCCGCGGCGTCCTCGCGGGTCACCGGGCGCTGCGGGTAGGGCAGACCGGCCGAGTGCGAGAGCAGCTGCCGGACCGCGACGTGCTGCTTGCCCGCCGCGCCGAACTCCGGCCAGTAGCGGACCACCGGCGCGTCCGGGTCGATCGCGCCGCGGTCCACCAGCAGCGCCACGCCGGTGGCCACCAGGCCCTTGGTGCCGGAGAAGATCGGCATCAACGTGTCGGTGGTCATCGGTTCGGTGCCGTCCGGGTCGCGGTGCCCGGACTGCAGGTCGATGATCTGCTCGCCGTCGCGGAACACCGCGAACGCCGCGCCCGCCTGGTCGGCCGCGACCACCGCGGCGAACTCCTCGGCTACCCGGTCGAAACCGCTCATCGGTCGCTCGCCTCCAGCTGGAAGTTCGGTGCGTCGGTCAGCAGCGAGCGCGTGTACTCGTGCTGCGGCGCGGCGAACAGCTCGTCCGCAGCGGACTGCTCCACGATCCGCCCGCCCTGCAGCACCGCCACCTGCTGGGCGATGTTGCGCACCAGCGCGATGTTGTGCGTGACGAAGACCAGCGCCAGGCCCATCTCCTCGCGCAGCTCCTGCAGCAGGTCGACGATCGCGGACTGCACCGAGACGTCCAGCGCCGAGGTGATCTCGTCGCAGATCAGCACCTCGGGCCGGGTGACCAGCGCACGGGCGATCGCGACCCGCTGCCGCTCGCCGCCGCTGAGCTGGTCCGGGTAGCGCTCGGCGATGTCCGGGCGCAGCGCGGCCAGCTCCAGCGCCTCGATCACCCGCTCCTCGGTGCTCTTGCCGTCGGCGCCGCCGAGCACCGAGATCGGCTGGGCCACCAGGTCGCGCACGCGGCGGCGCGGGTTCAGCGACTCGTACGGGTTCTGGAACACGTACTGCACCTGGCGGCGCTGGTCGCGGGTGCGTTTGGCGCTGCTGGGGGCGAGTTCGGTGCCGCGCAGCAGGACCGAACCCTCGTGCTTGGGGTGCAGACCGGCCAGGCAGCGCGACAGCGTGGTCTTCCCGCTGCCGGACTCGCCCAGCAGCGCCAGGCAGGAGCCGGGCGAGACGGCCAGCGAAACATCGTGCAGCACCGGCGAATCCGTGTACCAGGCGCGGATGTTGCGCACCTCCAGCACCGGTTCCGCCGACTCGGGCGTGGCGTCCGCGGGCCTCGGGGTGGCCACCAGCCGACCAGAACGCGGGTTCAGGCAGCGGATCTCGTGGCCGTCGGCGACCTCGGCGAGCGGCGGGACCTCGCTGCGGCAGTCGTCGGTCGCGGCCGCGCAGCGGGGCGCGAACGCGCAGCCGCCCGGGCGGTTCAGCGGCGACGGCGCCTGGCCGTCGATGGCCTGCATCGCGCGCTTGCCGTCCAGGTCCGGCACCGCGAGCACCAGGCCCGCGGTGTAGTGGTGGCGCGGCTCGTTGAGCACCTGGTCGGTCGGACCGGTCTCCACCACGCGGCCGGAGTACATCACCGCGATCCGGTCGGCCAGCTCGGCGACCACCGCCATGTCGTGCGAGATGTACACCCCGGCCGTGCCGTGCCGCTCGCACATCTCGCGGATGGTGGCCAGCACCGTCTTCTGCGTGGTGACGTCCAGGCCGGTGGTCGGCTCGTCGAGGACCACCACCTCCGGGCGGCCGACGAACGCCATCGCGATGGCGATCCGCTGCTGCTGGCCACCCGAGAGCTGGTGCGGGTAGCGGCGCAGGAACTCGTCGTCGTCCGGCAGCGCCACTTCGGTGAGCACCTGCTTGATGCGCTGCCGCGCGTCGGCGCCGGAGACGTCGTGCACCGCCTCGGCGAGCTGGGTGCTCAGCCGCAGTGCCGGGTTCAGCGCTGAGGCGGGGGACTGCGGGATGTAGGCCACGCGGCGGCCGCGCAGCGCGGCGGCCTGCTTGGCCGGGAGCGCCGTGAGGTCGGTGTCGCCGACGAGGATGCGGCCGTCGGCGATGCGGGTGCCGCGCTTGCAGTAGCGCAGCATCGCCAGGCCCAAGGTGGTCTTGCCGGAACCGGATTCACCGATCAGGCCCAGGATCTCGCCGGGGGCCAGGGTGAGCGAGATGTCCGCGACGATGGCGGCTTCCGAGGGCACGCCCCGGATCTCCAGACCGGCTGCGTCCAGCGCGGGGGCGGTCATCGACACCTCCTGAGGTGGGGGGAACCTGGAGAAACTTCCGCTGGGTCCGCGTCCGCGGTTCTCGGCCTCCGCCCTTGGTGCGCCACCAGGCGCGCAGCCCACCCGCGCGACTCGCACCGTGGGTGGAGGGCACCTTCCGCCGACTGGTGTTGCGAAGGGTGTCCGCCACCAGGCGAGGGGGAGTGGTGGGGGGATGTGGCAGGAGCGGTTCGGTGTCCGGCGGTGCTACGCGATCCCCGTTCCAGTGGGGCCTGTGGATCTGCCGGGGTGGGGCGGAGTTCGGCAAACATCAGCGGGCCTTCTCGATGCCTCGGTCCACGCCCGCCACGGAGCGGGACAGGCCGTCGGCGACGAGGTTGGTGCCGATGGTCAGGATCGCGATGGCCAGCACCGGCAGCGCCACCGCCCACGGTTGCACCGTCAGCGCGATGCGGTTCTCGTTGATCATCAGGCCCCAGTCCGCGGTCGGCGGCTGCAGGCCGAGGCCGAGGAAGCTCAGCCCGGCGACCAGCCCGATCGAGTAGTTCAACCGCAGGCCGAGCTCCACCAGCACCGTGCCGGTGACGTTCGGCAGGATCTCGCCGAGCAGGATCCGCCACTTCGGCAGCCCGATCGCCTCGGCGGACTTGACGAAGTCGCGCTCGGCCACCGACAGGGTGGCCGCCCGCACCACGCGCATCACCCGGGGCAGGTGGCTGCCGCCGACCACCAGCACCAGCAACCACAGCTCCGGGCCGACCACGCTCACGAACAGCAGGGCCAGCACGACCTGCGGGAACGCCAGCGCGATGTCGCCGAAGCGCATCAGCAGCTCGTCCAGCCATCCGCGCCGGTAGCCCGCGTACATGCCCAGCAGCGCGCCGAGCCCGACACCCAGCAGCGTGGCCAGCAGCGCCAGCAGCAGCAGGGTCTGGCCGCCGTGCAGGAACCGGGTCAGCACGTCGCGGCCCAGGTTGTCGGTGCCGAACCAGCTGCTCCCGGTCGGGTTGGAGAACGGGGTGTCGACGAACTCGGTGGCGGCGTGCGGGGCCACCAGCGGCCCGACGACCGCGATCGCCACCACCAGGAGGGAGAGCGCCAACCCGACCTTGGTGCGCGGCAGCCGCAGCGCGGCCCGCCAGACGCCCACCGCGCGCGGGGCGGGCGGGGCCGGGGTCGTGGTGCCGGTTTTCTGCGCAGTCGTGGTCATCGCGCGGCGGACCTCACCTTCGGGTTGGCGGCCAGACTCACCACGTCGGCCAGCAGGTTCACGACGATGTAGACGGCCGCGATGGCCAGCACCAGCGTCTGCACCACCGGCAGGTCGCGGTTGTTCACCGCGTCCACCAGCGCGAACCCGATGCCGGGGAAGCGGAACAGGAACTCGACGATGACCACGCCGCCGGCCAGCCAGGCCAGCTGCAGCGCGATCACCTGGGCCACCGGTCCGATCGCGTTCGGCAGCGCGTGGCGCAGGATCACGGTCCGCTCCGGCATGCCCTTCAACCGGGCCTGCTGCACGTACTCGCTCTCCAGCACCTCGATCATGGTGGCGCGCATGATGCGCACGATGTACGGCGAGACCGCGAGCACCATCGTCAACGTCGGCAGGATCAGCTGCACCGGATCGCTCCACGCCGACCCGGAACCGGTCATCACGTACACCGCGGGCAGCAGGTTCAGCGCGCCGGTGGACAGCAGCAGCACCAGCAGGATGCCGACCACGAACTCCGGCAGCGAGGCCAGCACCAGGCTGACCACCGAGGTGGCGTGGTCGAAGACCTTGTCGCGGCGCAGCGCGCTGTAGGTGCCGACCAGGATGGACAGCGGCACGCTGATCACCGTCGCGCACAGCATCAGCGCCAGCGAGTTGTTCAGCCGCGAGCTCAGCAGCTCGGTGACCGGCATGCCGTTGGAGTAGGACTCGCCGAGGTCGAGCTGGAAGAGGTTGCCCAACCAGGAGAAGTACTGCGACCACAGCGGCGCGTCGAGGTGCAGCTGCTCGCGCAGCGCGGCCAGCCGCTCCGGGGTGGCCTCCCGGCCGAGGATGGCGCGGGCGGCGTCACCGGGCAGCGCCTGGGTGGCCAGGAAGACCACCACCGACACCGCCCAGAGGATCACCAAGCCGAGCAGGATGCGCTTGACCAGCATTCGAGTCATCTGGTGCCCCCTCACTTCGCCAGCCAGGCGTGGCGGAACCCGTAGGAGTTCAGCGGGATGCCGCTCTTGTCCGGGGCCAGCCCGACCACCCGCACGCTGTGCGCGTCGAGCTGGTTGGGGAAGCCCCAGACGATGTAGCCGCCGCTCTCCCACTCGATCTGCTGCGCCCGCGCGATCAACTCCCGGCGGTGCGCTTCGTCGGTGGTGGCCCGCGCTTCGCGCACGAGCTCGTTGAACTCCGGGTGGTCCCAGTGGGTTTCGTTGTACGGCGAGTCGGGCAGGCTGCCGGAGGCGGCCTGCGCCAGGAAGTTCCGGGTGAACCAGAAGTCCTGGGCGAAGTCCCAGGACAGGTACATGTCGCCGAAGAACTCGCCGGTGTCCACCCGGCGGATGTTGACCGTGATCCCGGCATCGGCGGCCTGCTGGGCGAACACCTGCGCGGCCTCCACCACGCCCGCGGCCACCGGGGAGGTCACCAGCTCCACGGTCAGGCCCTCCTTGCCCGCCTCGCGCAGCAGCTGCCGGGCCTTGGCCACGTTGCGCCTGCGCTGGGGGAGGGCGGAGTTGAACATAGGGTCGGCCGGCGCGTAGAGGTCGTTGCCGATCGTGCCGTGGCCGCCGAGGACCTGCCGGACCATCTGCTCGCGGTCCACGACCAGCCGGAACGCCTGCCGGACTCGCACGTCGTCGAAGGGCGGCCGGTCCACCCGCATGGTGAACGGCAGCCACGAGCCGGTCTCCGACTCCAGCAGCCGCAGGTTCGGGTCCGCGTCGAGCACCCGCAGCAGACCGAGCGGCACCTGGTCGATGGCGTCGACCTGGCCGCCGAGCAGCGCGTTGATCCGCGCCGTGTCGTCCGGGAAGTCGATGATCACCAGCTCGTCCACGTACGGCTCGCCGTCGCGCCAGTAGTGGGCGTTCTTGGCGAACAGGCTCTGCTGGCCGGGTTCGAAGGAGTCGTGGCGGAACGGGCCGGTGCCGACCGGGCGCTTCGGGTCGTAGTCGACCGGCACGATCCCGTTGGCGTACTGGGCGAACTGGTCGGGCAGCGCGACGTCCGGGCGGGACAGCGTCAACCGGACGGTGCGCGGGTCCACCGCCCGCATCGCGCCCAGGTCCAGCGACCCCAGCCCGACCGCGCCGTTCTTCGGGTCGTCGGGGTCGGCGATCCGGCGCAGCGAGTGGATCACGTCCTCGGCGGTGACGGTCTTGCCGTGGTGGAACTTCACGCCCTCGCGCAACCGGATCGTCCAGGTCAGCGCCTGCGGGTCGGACTCGACGGACTCGGCCAGGGCGGGCTGGAGCTGGTAGGCGTCGTCGTAGCTCAGCAGGGTGTCGTAGAGCTGAAACGTCCGGGCCTGGTCGGGGTGCGTGACGGCGGCGTGCGCGTCCAGGGTGTCCTTGCTGGAGCCGCCGACGATGCCGACCCGGAGCCGTCCGCCGTACTGCGGTGGGCCGGTCGGCACCGGGGCCTTGCGGACCGCGCCGCCCGCGCACCCGGTGATCAGCGTGCCCGCGCCCACCGCGCCCGCACCCGCCGCGACGTACCGGAGGAAGTCGCGTCGACTCGGGGCGGCGTTCGACTGTCCTCTGCTCGCCATCCGGGCGGTACCTCCTGTGTCTCGCGGGACGTGCGCCGGTTCGGCTCGCGCCGGTCGGCCCGTCCGGGCGGCCCGGCAGCACCCCGCTGGTGTTGCGCTTCGATGGTTCGACTGATTGATCAGTCAATCGATCGCATCGACCTTCGCGGACGTGAACGGGGCTGTCAAGACGTCATGTGCTGGGTAGATATGTCAAGCCCCCGTTGCGCAGTGGAGATCCAACGGGGTGTTTCCTTGCTACTTTCGCAACGCTCGGGTGGGATTGCGGAGTCGGCTTGGCCATGGGTTTCGCCGGTCCCGGCCGGGTCGCGGCGGCGGTCGGCGGGGGCTCCGGCGCGGCCCGTCCGAGCGGTGCCGGTCGGGCGGGCCGCTGGCGAGCCATCTCACAGTCCGCCGCGCCGCCCGGTCACCGCTGGTCGCCGGACCAGTTCGGACAGTCGTCGGACCTCCGGGCGAATCGGCGCTCGCCGTCCGCCCCGCGGCCCGAGGCTGAGATCCACCTGAGAAACAGGTGCCCATCTGAGAACGGACTGAGAGTTCGATGTTCGCGGCGCCCGTCGATCGGCATGCTGGAGCGCATGGTGCCGCGCGTGTTGGTGGTGGACGACGAACCCGGGGTTCGAGCCGCGCTGCGGCGCGGCCTCTCCGCCGAGGGCATGGAGGTGACCGTCGCCGGGGACGGTGTCGAAGCCCTGCGCCTGGCGCTCACCGGTGCCTTCGACGTCGTCGTGCTCGACGTGATGCTGCCCGGCCTGTCCGGCTACCGGGTGCTGGAGCGGATGCGCGACCAGGACGTCACCACCCCGGTGCTACTGATCTCGGCGAAGAACGGCGAGGTCGACCAGGCCGACGGGCTCGACCTCGGCGCGGACGGCTACCTGGTCAAGCCCTTCTCCTTCCTGGTGCTGGTCGCGCAGGTCCGCGCGCTCCTGCGGCGGCGCGACACCGCCGGTCGGCAGGGGTGCCTGCGGGTCGGTGCGCTGGAGATCGACCGCGCGGGCCGCGAGGTGCGGTGGGCCGGGCAGCCGATCGCGCTCTCGCCCCGGGAGTACGGGCTGCTGGTCGCGCTGGCCAGCCACCCGGAGGCGGTGGTGGCCAAGGACGACCTGCTGCGCATGGTGTGGGGCGAGGAGCAGTTCGTCACCCGCAACGTCGTCGAGGTCTACATCGGGTACCTGCGCCGCAAGCTCGCCGCGGCCGGTGCGGGTGAGCTGGTGCAGACCGTGCGCGGCCAGGGCTACCGGGTCTGCGCCCCACCCGCATGACCGGCGGCCTGCGGCAGTGGTGGCACCGCCGCACCATCCAGTTCCGCACCAGCGTGGTGGCCGCCGCGGTCGCGCTCATCGGGCTCGGCGTGATCGCGCACGCCAGCACCGGCATCGTCGGTTGGCTCCTGATCGACTCGGTGGACGCCGACCTGCGCCGCACCGCGGCCGCCACCGCGGACCGGCTCGCGGGCGGTGCCGCACCGGCCGAGCTGGCCAGTCCGGACATCCGGGTGCTCGACGTCGCCGGTACCCCGGTGGACTCGCTGCCCGCGCCTGGCTTCCACCGCTGGCAGGTCGACGAGCTGCGCGCGGGCAGCGGCGTGCTCGACTTCGACCCGCCGACCGACCTGCACCGCTGGCGCGCTGTCGTGGTGCCCGCGCCGGACGGTCAGCCGCTGCTGGTGGCCACCGGCGCGCGGCTGGTCGGGCTGCTCGACGCGGCGGGCAAGACCAGTCGGCTGCTGGGGTTCGGCTCGGTCCTCGCGGCTGGTCTGGTCGGGTTGGCCACCTGGCTGGTGGTGCGCCGCGCACTCCGCCCGGTGGAGCGGATGCGGATGGCCGCGGCCGGGCTGCCGGAGGGCAGGAGGCTGCCGGTACCGGAGGCCGCCGACGAGATCCGCGCCCTGGCGCAGGAGCTCAACACCATGCTCGCCCGCCGCGACGCCGACACCGAGCGGCTGCGCCGGTTCACCGGCGACGCCGCCCACGAGCTGCGCAACCCCGTCGCCTCGATCCGCGCTCAGGCCGAGGTCGCCGTGGTGCACCCGGACCCGGAGCTCGCGCAGGAGACCCTGCAGGACATCGCGGGCGAAGCGCAGCGGCTGTCGGCACTGGTGGAAAGCCTCCTCGCGCTGGCCCGGGCGGAACGCGGCGTGGGCTCACCGGGTCAACCGGTGGACCTCGGCGCCGCCGCCAGGGCCGCCGCTGGCCGCCTCGAATCGCCCGAGGGGCCGCCGATCTCGGTGGAGGTCCCGGCTGCTCCGGTGCTCGTCCTCGCCGACCCGGCCGAGGTGTCGACCGTGCTGGACAACGTGGTCGGCAACGCGCTGCGCTACACGCGGACGGTGGTGCGGGTCTCGGTCTTCGCTGATGGCATGGGCGGCTCCGGGATGGGCTGGGTCTGGTTGGTGGTGGACGACGACGGGCCGGGCATCCCGGAGGAGCACCGGGTGCGGGTGTTCGACCGCTTCCATCGGGTGGAATCCGACCGCGCGCGCAGCACCGGCGGGGCCGGGCTCGGCCTGTCGCTGGTCGCCGACGCGGTTCGCCGCCGGGGCGGGGTGGTCCGCGCGACGACGTCGCCGGAGGGTGGCGCCCGGGTGGAGGCGCGGTGGCCGAGGCACCGGCCGCTGCCCTGACCGCCCGCCGGGGTGCCGGACGGGTCCGGCAAGATGTGCGCACGTGTCGGTTTTGCGGAGCACCGGACTGATCCAGGCACCCGTCGCCACGGTGGGGGCCGCGCTGCGGCACACGCGGACCGCCGAGGTCGGCCTGGCCGACATCGGGATCAGCGGCCACGCCGCCACCCGGCCCGCGGCGCTGCTGGTGCCCGGCGACGAGGTCGTCTTCCAGGCGCGCATCGCCCGCTTCCCGGTCGACCTGACCACCCGGATCGTGCGCGCCGACGCCGACGTGCTCAGCTCGGTGCTGGTGTCCGGCCTGCTGCCGGAACTGCGGCACGAGTCGGTGCTCGCCGCGGCCGGGCCCCGCACCCTGCTGACCGATTCACTGCACTGGACCACCCCCTTCGGGCCGCTGGGGCGGCTGGCCGACGTCGCGATCGGCCGCCGCTTCGTGCTGAACGTGCTGGCGGCCCGGATCGCCGCGGTGCGCGAGCTCGCCGAGTCCTGGGCGAGCCGCTCGATCGTCGTCGGCACCGCAATCGTCCACAAGGGGCGGTTGCTGGCGCAGCAGCGCGCCTACCCGGCACCGGACGCCGGGCGCTGGGAACTGCCCGGCGGCCGCGTGGAACCCGGTGAGGACGAGCCGACCGCGGTCGTCCGGGAGTGCCAGGAAGAACTGGCGGTCGAGGTGCGGCCCACCGGGCGGGTCGGCACCGACGTGCCGCTCAGCAACGGGATGCTGCTGCGCATCCACGCGGCCGAGCTGGTCGACCCGACGGCGGTCCCGGAAGCCGTGGAGCACCGCGCGCTCCGCTGGGTCACCGCGGACGAGCTGACCGGGCTCGACTGGCTGGACGCCGACCGGGTCCTGGTGCACAACCTCCGGGACCTGCTCGCCGACGCCTAGGGCTCCAGCAACTCGAACGAGGTCGGGCGGCGGTGCGGCCACGACGGCACCCTTGCTGGCCGGGAACGTGGTGTTGCCTCTCACAGCGCTCATGGGTCCAGGTTGTCGGCACTGGTCGAGTCCCCGCCAGGTGATCCACTCGAACTGGTGAACGAATAGCCAGGTGAGAAGCGCCTCCACGAGGTCGTGGAGGCACCCTCTCCGCAGCTCAGCGCAGGCCGGTGACGTGGAAGGCGGCCTGGAGCCGGGGCTGGGCCCGCTCGGTCGCCCGCTTCGCGCCGTGCGCCCGGACCCGTTCCAGCTCGGCCGGGTCGTCCAGCAGCTCCAAGGTGCGCTCGCGGAGCGGACGCAGTTCCTCGATCACCGCTTCGGCTGCCGCCTCCTTCAGCTCCGCGTAGGTGCTGGCCGATCCGGCCGCGGTGTACGGGCTGGTACCGGTGCAGGCGGCCAAGACCTCCAGCAGGTTCGCCACCCCCGGCTGCCCGTCCGGGTCGAAGCGGACCTGGTCGAGCCCGTCGGTGACGGCACGCCGGAACTTGCGGCGGATCACGTCGGGCTCGTCGAGCACGAAGACCACGCCGGGGGACTGCGGGTTGGACTTCTCCATCTTGCGGCTCGGATCGGCCAGGTCGCGCACCCGGGCCGCGGTCCGGGGCACCACCGCCTCCGGGACGGCGAACACCTGGCCGTAGCGGGAGTTGAACCGCCGGGCCAGGGTGCGGGCCAGCTCCACGTGCTGGCCCTGGTCGCTGCCGACCGGGACCCGGTCGGCGCCCTGCAGCAGGATGTCCGCGGCCATCAGCACCGGGTAGGTCAGCAGCCCGACCCGCGCGCCGTCCTGCCCGGCGCCCCGCTCCTTGAACTCGACCATCCGGGCGGCCTCGCCGAAGGAGCAGGTGCACTCCAGGACCCAGTTCAGCGCGCCCAGCTCACCGGCCAGGTCGGACTGGACGAACAGCGCGTCCGGATCGATGCCCGCCGCCAGCAGCACCGCGAACTGCTCGCGGGTGAGAGCCCGCAGCCGTTGCGGGCGGTTCGGCGTGGTCATGGCGTGCAGGTCGGACACGAAGAACAGGTCCGAGGGTTCGCGCTCGGTGGCCCACCGCCGCACCGCGCCGAGGTAGTTGCCGAGCTGGACGTGGCCGGAGGGGGTGATGCCGGACAGGCGGGTCATGGTCTCTCCTGTGGTCCATCGCCACCGGGATCGACCTGGCACCGCCCGGCCGCCCGGTCGGGCGGCCGATGTGCTGTGCGTCAGTGCGCAGTTCCGCCGGGCCGCCCGCGGGCGGCCCACCACGTGTTCGACATCGTGCGCACGAACCGATGCTACCGCTTGGTGATCGGCAGCGGTCAAGTCGAAGGGCTACCGTGGAAGCATGTTTGTAGTGCTGATCCAATACACCGCGCCAGAATCGGAAATCGACGCCTATTTGGTAGATCACTATGAATGGGTGACCCAGCATTACGAAGCCGGTGACTTCATCGCGGCCGGCCACCGGCACCCGCGCACCGGGGCGGTGCTCATCGCCCGCGCGATGTCCCGCGGGCGCCTCGACGCGATCCTCGCCACGGACCCGTTCGCCCTGCGCAAGCTGGTTCGCTACGAGGTCATCGAGTTCCAGGCGCTGCGCACCATCCCGGAGCTGGCGAAGTACGCCGACCCGCTGACCCCGGTCGCCCACAGGTAACTGCCAGCAGCGTGCCGCAACCACGGCGGGCGCCGTGGCGAGATCAATCCGCCTTCTTCTTCTTCGCCTCTTTCTTGGCCTTCTTCTGCGCTTTCTTGACCTCTTCCGCCTTTGCCTCGCGGAGCAGGTTGCGCAGCGCGACGATCGGGCAGCTCTTGCACGGGGGTTGCGAGTGGCAACATTTCTTCTTGACCTTGATGGTGCCTTTGCCCACGGTGGATCTTTCCGGCGCTACGACGGGGTCGTGGCACAGGGTAGGTGAACCTAACCTCAGTTGGCGAACATGATGTTGGTGGACAGCCGCGCGGTGTTGCGCTGAGCACGCGGCGGCCGGTGCCGCGGGGCGTTGCACTACGCTGGAACGAGCCGCGCGTCGACGCACGCGCCCCGCCGCTGGTGGGGTGCCGTCCCGGAAGGAGCTCCGCAGCAGCGGCGCAGTGGAGCCGCGGCAGGGCGCCCCGAGGGGCGCCAGGACCAGGAGCCCCGCGCCCGACGAGGTGCGGTGCGGGAGATCCGCACCCCGGCCCGCAGTCGACGAACCCGCCGCCGCCCGCATTCCGCGCCGAGCCATGGAGTACCCGCGTGTCCGCCACCAGCGTCGCCGCCCCCACCCGCAGCGATCTCCGCAACGTCGCGATCGTCGCGCACGTCGACCACGGCAAGACCACCCTGGTGGACGCCATGCTGCGGCAATCCGGCGCCTTCTCCGAACGAGCCGAACTGGTCGACCGGGTCATGGACTCCAACGACCTGGAGCGGGAGAAGGGCATCACCATCCTGGCCAAGAACACCGCGATCCGCCGGGAGTTCGACGACGGTCCGGTGACCATCAACGTGGTCGACACCCCCGGCCACGCCGACTTCGGCGGTGAGGTGGAGCGCGCGCTGTCCATGGTCGACGGCGTGCTGCTGCTGGTCGACGCCAGCGAGGGCCCGCTGCCGCAGACCCGGTTCGTGCTGCGCAAGGCGCTGGCCGCCGGGCTGCCGGTGATCCTGGTGGTGAACAAGGTCGACCGCCCGGACGCCCGCTGCGCCGAGGTCGTGGAGGAGACCCACGACCTGCTGCTGGAGCTGGCCAGCGAGCTCGACGGCGAGGTCGAGCTCGACATGGAGGCGATCCTGGACCTGCCGGTCATCTACGCCTCCGCCCGCGCCGGGCGCGCGTCCGCGGTCCAGCCGGTGGACGGCGAGCTGCCCGCCGAGGAGGACCTGACCGCGCTGTTCGACGTGCTGCTCAAGCACGTCCCCGCGCCGGTCGCCGACATCGAGGCCCCGCTGCGCGCGCTGGTGACCAACCTGGACGCCTCGTCGTTCCTCGGCCGCATCGCACTGTGCCGCATCCACGCCGGGACCCTGCGCAAGGGCCAGACCGTCGGCTGGTGCCGGGCGGACGGCACGGTGGAGAAGGTCCGGCTGACCGAGCTGCTGATCACCGAGAACCTGGACCGGGTGCCGTGCGCGGAGGCCTCCGCGGGCGACCTGGTCGCCATCGCGGGCATCCCGGACATCACCATCGGCGACACGCTGGCCGACCCGGACGCCCCGGAGCCGCTGCCCCGGATCACCGTCGACGACCCGGCCATCTCGATGACCATCGGCGTCAACACCTCGCCGCTGACCGGCCGCAACGGCGGCACCAAGATCACCGCGCGGCAGGTGAAGAACCGGTTGGACGCCGAGCTGATCGGCAACGTCAGCATGAAGGTGCTGCCCACCGAGAAGCCGGACGCCTGGGAGGTGCAGGGCCGCGGTGAGCTGGCGCTGGCGATCCTGGTGGAGACCATGCGCCGGGAGGGCTTCGAGCTCACCGTCGGCAAGCCGCAGGTGGTCACCCGGACCATCGACGGCCAGCTGTGCGAGCCGTTCGAGCGGCTGACCATCGACGCCCCGGAGGAGCACCTCGGCGCGATCACCCAGCTGCTGGCCGGGCGCAAGGGCCGGATGGAGACCATGGACGGCCACGGCACCGGGCGCATCAAGCTGGACTACGTGGTGCCCGCGCGCGGTCTGATCGGCTTCCGCACCGAGTTCCTCACCGAGACCCGCGGCACCGGCATCGCCAACCACGTCTTCGAGGGCTACTTCCCGTGGGTGGGCGAGCTGCGCACCCGGCACACCGGTTCGCTGGTGGCCGACCGGGCGGGCTCGGCGACCACCTACGCGCTGCTGCAGCTGGCCGACCGGGGCAGCTTCTTCGTGGAGCCCGGCAACGAGGTCTACGAGGGCATGGTGGTCGGGGAGAACCCGCGCGCCGAGGACCTCGACGTGAACATCACCAAGGAGAAGAAGCTCACCAACATGCGCTCGTCCACCGCCGACGAGCTGGAGCGGCTGGCCAAGCCGCGCACCCTGGCGCTGGAGGAGGCGCTGGAGTTCTGCTCCGCGGACGAGTGCGTGGAGGTCGGGCCGGAGGCGATCCGGGTCCGCAAGGTGGTCCTCGACAGCACCACCCGCGCCCGCGAGCGCTCCCGGGCCAAGGCGCGCGACAACGCTTCCTGATCGCGAGAGGTAGTCGTGGGCGGCGAACGCGGGTTCGCCGCCCACGGTGCGCCGGTGCCCGGAACGCCGGGTTACCGCTTTTCCGCGCGCAGCCTGGTATTTCACCGTTTCGCGGGCGCGTCGGGCGGGCGGCGAGCACACTGGCCGTCGACCCCGGTGGCGACCGTCTGAGCGGCAGCAGGAACCATGGAGGGCCCTTGTGCGTCTTCCGCACGTGCGAGGTGCCCCGGGCCGCCGGGGTCCGTCCGGGGGAGCAGACGTGAGGGGAGGTTCGGCGTGTCCCAGGGTCGACGCCGCCCACTGGCTGCGGTCTCCCTGCTGGTGACCACCGCGAGCTTGGTGGCTGCCTGCACCAACGCGCCACCACCGCCGCTGGTGTCGGAAACCCCGACGACGCAGCCCCCGACGACCACCGCGCCGTCCACGCAGCCGATGCCGGTGGAGGTCGTGGTCGGGGTCGACGAGCTGGAGGCCGGGTTCAACCCGCACACCCTCGCCGACCTCTCGCCGACCAGTTCGGCGCTGGCCAGCCTGATGCTGCCGTCGGTGCACCGGCCGGGACCGGACGGGCGGCTGCAGCTGGACACCACGCTGATGGAGTCGGCGGAGGTGGTGCCGGCCCAGGAGGAGTTCACCGTCCGCTACCGGATCCGCCGCGAGGCGAACTGGTCCGACGGTGCGCCGATCGCCGCCGAGGACTTCGTCTACCTGTGGCAGCAGCTGCGCTCGCAGCCCGGCGTGTCCGACGCCGCCGGCTACCAGCTGATCGAGGACGTGGCCTCCCGCCAGGGCGGCAAGACGGTCGACGTGACCTTCAGCAAGCCCTTCCCCGGCTGGCAGTCGCTGTTCAACAACCTGCTGCCCGCGCACCTGCTGCGGGACGCGCCCCGTGGCTGGTCCACGGTGCTGGACGACGGCTACCCGGCCTCGGGCGGCCCGTTCGCGATCCGGCAGGTCGACCTGGACCGCGGCGAGATCATCCTGGAGCGCAACGACCGCTACTGGGGCCCGCCCGCCCAGTCCGACCGCATCGTGCTGCGCGCCATCGACAAGGCCCGCCAGGTCGAGGCGCTGCGCAGCGGGGACAGCCACCTGGCGGTGTTCGGCGCGGACACCGGGACCATGCAGGCCCTGCGCGACCTCGGCGACTCCGTGCAGCTGATCAACGTGCCCCGGCCCGCGACGGTGGAGGTGCTGCTGCGCCCGGACAGCCGCGCGCTGGCCGACATCAAGGCGCGGCAGGCCGTGCTCGCGGCGCTCGACCGCCCGGCGCTGATCGAGGTCGGCACCGGCGGCGGCCCCTCGGAGCAGCTGCAGTCGCACGCGCAGGTGCTCGCGCCGTCCGAGCCCGGCTACACGCCGACGGAACCGGCCGGTGCGTTCCCCGCGAAGCCCGACCCGAAGCGGGTCGAGGCGCTGCTGCAGGAGGCCGGGTACCACCGCAGCGGTGGCGCCTGGCTGCGCGACGGGCGGCCGTTGAACCTGGTCATCGCCGCGCCGTTCGAGCACGAGGCCTACATCCGGGTCGCGGAGGAGGCCGCGCGGCAGCTGCGCGAGCAGGGGATCCAGGCGACGGTCGTGACGCCCACCGGGGACCAGCTGTTCGGCGAGATGCTGGCGGCCAACCCGAAGTCCGGTGAGTCCGGCGGGGCGGCCTCGGTGGACATGGCGATCGCGCCGCGGCCCGCCGGTGGCGACCCGGCCGCGAACATGGCCGCGGCGTACGGGTGCCCCGGCATGACCCCGGACGGCGAGCAGCCGTACCCGCACAACGCGGCTGGGTTCTGCGACGAGCTGCTGCAGCCGACCATCGACGCGGCGATGACCGGCCAGGTGCCGTTCGGCGAGGCGTCGTCGATCGTCGAGCCGGTGCTGTGGCGGGCTGCGGTCGCGCTGCCGCTCTACCAGCAGGCGCAGGTCCTGGCGCTGCGCCCGGAGGTGGAGGGCGTCGATCCGGGCCCCGGCCTGTCCGGCCCGTTCTCCAGCGCTGCCCAGTGGCTCGGGACCTACGCCGACAGCGACGGCTACTGATCCGCTCGCGCCCAGCTCGTTGGGCCGTCCGGAGCAATGCGGCTGCCGTCCGCCGAGTGCCGCGGGCCGCAGATTAGGCTGGACCGGTGACGCTGACGGCCCCACCGCGGTTGCTGCTGGTACACGCGCACCCCGATGACGAAAGCCTCTGGACCGGCGGGACGATCGCCCGCTACGCCGCGCGCGGCGTGCAGGTCGTGGTGGTGACCTGCACTCTCGGTGAGGAGGGCGAGGTCATCCCGGAGAGCCTGCGCGGCCTGGCCGCCGACCAGGCGGACCAGCTCGGCGGCTACCGGGTTGGCGAGCTGCGCTCGGCCTGCGCCGCCCTGCACGTGACCGACCACCGGTTCCTCGGTGGCATCGGCCGCTGGCGCGACTCCGGGATGCTCTGGGAGAAGCCGGGGTTGGCCGGGGCGCTGCCGGACGCGCACCCCCGGGCGTTCGCCATCGGCGCAGCCGAGGAGCAGGTCGACGCGCTCGAGGCGGTGCTGCGCGAGGTCAGGCCGCAGGTCGTCGTGTCCTACGCCGCCGATGGCGGGTACGGCCACCCCGACCACATCCGCGCCCATGAGGTGACCGTCGCCGCGGCGGCGAAGGTGCCCGACGTGCAGCGCGTGTTCTACGCCGTGCCCTCGCGTGATGCCCTGCAGGAGGGCCTGGCCGGACTGGCCGAGGTCGAGGACATGCCGTTCCAGCTGCCCGAACCGCACGAGCTGGCCAGCGTCGCCGACGAGTCGATCACCACCGTGGTCGACGTGTCCGAGCACCTGCCCGCCAAGATCAACGCACTGCGGGCGCACGGCACCCAGGTCAAGGTGTGGCTGGACCGGTGGGACAACGGCGACGGCGTCGCGGCGTACGCGCTGTCCAACGGCGTCGCGCAGCCCATCGTGCCCACCGAGCACTACGTGCTGGCCAGCGGTGACCCGGTGGGGTGCGAGGCGGACCTGTTCGGCGGGCTCGGGGTGAGCGGGACCGAACCGGTGGGGGACCGTTGAGCCGGCTGGACCGGGCGGTGTTCGGGTTCCTGCTGGCTGACGCCGTGGTCCTGGCACTGGTCGAGCTGCTCTTCCTGCCGTCCTACCTCGGCACCGTGCAGTTCCCGGTCACCGCTGCGGTCGCGGCGGTGACCACGCCGCTGCTGGTGTCGGAGGCCGCGCGGCTCTCCCCGCGCCGCCGGATCGCCGGGGCGCCGCTGGTGGTCTGGTTCCTGACCGTGCTGGTGTTCGGCGCCCTCGGTCCGGGTGGGGACATGGTCCTGGTCGGCAACGACTGGCGGACCCTGCTGCTCATCGGCGCCGGGGCGCTGCCGAGCGCGATGATGCTCGGGATCGTGCTCGGGAAGCGCGTCCGCACATGATCGGTGTGGCGCAGCGCACGATCGTTCGCGGAGGGCCGATCACCACCTCTGACGTGCGCTTCGAGGCCCGATCGGGGGCCGCAGTGGTTTACGCCGTTTACACCCGCCACGTAGAGTCGGCAGCGCTCCCGAGCTGTGGGACCGGTTACGTGTCCTGGGTGGGTAGGAGAGATACTGTCAGCAGTCGCGGCAGGAGGTTCCTGCGCGCGAGTAGGACAACGCTTCGAGCAGGAGTGCAACCGTGACCTACGTGATCGCCGAGCCCTGCGTGGACGTGCTCGACAAGGCCTGCATCGAGGAGTGCCCTGTCGACTGCATCTACGAGGGCGGGCGGATGCTCTACATCCACCCCGATGAGTGCGTCGACTGCGGTGCCTGCGAGCCGGTCTGCCCGGTGGAGGCCATCTACTACGAGGACGACGTGCCGGACGAGTGGGCCCCCTACACCAAGGCGAACGTGGACTTCTTCGACGAACTCGGCTCGCCGGGCGGTGCGGCGAAGGTGGGCAAGAAGGACTTCGACGTCGAGCCCATCAAGAGCCTTCCCCCGCAGGGCGAATGAGCAGCGCGACCGGCCCGGACACCGCGTCCGGGCCCCGTGGTCCGCAGCTGCCGGACTTCCCGTGGGACTCGCTGGCCCGGCACTCCGCCGCGGCGGGGGCCCACCCGGACGGGATCGTCGACCTGTCCGTGGGCACCCCGGTGGACCCGGTGCCGGAGAACCTCCGGCGGGCGCTGGGGGAGGTCGCCGACAAGCCGGGCTACCCGGCCACGCACGGCACCCCTGAGCTGCGCGAAGCCGCGGTCGCGTCGCTGCGGCGCCGCCACGGGGTCTCCGGGCTGGAGCCCGACGCGGTGCTGCCGACCATCGGCTCCAAGGAGCTGGTCGCCTGGTTGCCGACGCTGCTCGGCGTGCGGCCCGGCGACGTCGTGGCCATCCCCGAGCTGGCCTACCCGACCTACGAGGTCGGCGCGAAGATCGCGGGCGCGGAGGTGGTGCGGCTCGCGCCTGGCGAGCTGCCGCCGCCCGGGACCGCGCTGCTGTGGCTGAACTCCCCGTCCAACCCGACGGGCCGCGTGCTGGACGCCCAGCAGCTGGGCGAGTCGGTGCGGGCCGCGCAGGAACTCGGCGCGGTGGTCGCCTCGGACGAGTGCTACCTGGCGCTGGGCTGGGACACCGAGCCGGTGTCGGTGCTGCACCCCTCGGTGGGCGCGGACCGGCGCGGCGTGCTCGCCGTGCACTCGCTGTCGAAGTCCTCGAACCTGGCCGGGTACCGCGCCGGGTTCGTCACCGGTGACCCGGACCTGGTGCGCCGCCTGCTGGAGCTGCGCAAGCACGCGGGCATGATCGTCCCGCGGCCGGTGCAGGAGGCGATCACCGCGGCGCTCAGCGACGACTCGCACGTGGGCGAGCAGCGCGAGCGGTACGCGGCGCGCCGCGCGGTGCTGCGGCCCGCGCTGGAGGCAGCGGGCTTCCGGATCGAGCACTCGCAGGCGGGCCTGTACCTGTGGGCGACGCGCGGCGAGGACGCGTGGCAGACGGTCGACTGGTTGGCGCAGCGGGGGATCCTCGCGGCACCGGGCACCTTCTACGGCCCGGCGGGTGACCACCACGTCCGGATCGCGCTGACCGCGACGGACGAGCGCATCGCGGCGGCCGCCAAGCGCCTCGGGGAGTGACCGACCGGCCTCAGGTCGCCGCTGCCGCTTCGGCGAGGGCCTCCCACGCGGGCACCCACTGGGCGCGGCGTTCGGCCCGGCGGGTTCGCTCGCGCTCGACGAGTCGGCCCGCCACGAACGCCACCGCCGCGTCCACCCCGTGGCCCAAGCCGCTCAGCAGGGCGCGCACGCGTTCCTCCGCGACGCAGGCGTCCTGGTGCTCGCCGAGTACGTCCTGGAAGTGGCGGGCGGCCCTGATCAGCTGCTGCGCCGGTCGGCCGAGGACGGGCTGCGCGAGTTCCGCGGTGTAGCGGACGCGCTTGCCGCGGATGCGCAGCGCGTGCAGTTGCTGGTCGGCGGGGTCCGCGGGGAGCCGGTCGACGGCCTTCCGGAGCTTGTGGAACTGGCGCAGCACCAGCTCCCGCAGGGCCCGCTCGCTGTCCACATCGGAGGCTGTCGGGGTGGTGCGGACGGCGGTCGCGAGCGCGCGCAGCAGATCCAGGTACCGGTCGCTGTCCAGCGCCGCGAGCATCTCCACCCGGGCCGCGCCGTGCTCGACCTCCAACCCGGAGATCAGCCGGGCGGCGGCGGCCCGTTCGTCGGTCGGCAGGTCGGCGCTCTCCTGGCGCAGGCGCTCGAGCAGGACGTCGAGGTCCCGGACCGGCCCCAGCGCCCGGCCCAGCCAGCCGAGCTCGGCGCGCAGCGGCTCCGACCAGCTCTGGTCCAGGAACGGCCGGGCGGCCTGCAGCATCGCGCGCATCCGCCGGACCGCGACCCGCATCTGGTGCAGCTCTTCGGGATCCGTGCCGAGCCGGGTGCCGGGGTCGTGGGCGGCCAGCGCGCGCAGGCGGTTGTCCAGCCCGGCCCGGACCTGCTCGGCGATGGCGGCCTGCCGGTCGACCACCAGGGGCTCGGCGGGCAGGTCGACGACTGCCGCGAGGTCGCGCTGCTGCCAGTTGCTGGGCATTGCCCATGATAGGAACGCCGACCCCCGGCCCCGCCTCGGCCGAACGGGCGCAACGGGGCCGTGGCGCGCCCAGGAGCGCTCACGGCCCCGGTGCGGTCAGTCGTTGGCGTGCAGGGCGGCGTTGAGCTCGACCTTGCCGCCGGCGCGCTCGGTGACCTCGACGGCGCCGGTGGTGGAGTTGCGGCGGAACAGCAGGTTGTTCGACCCGGACAGCTCCGCGGCCTTGGTGATGGTGCCGTCCGGCAGCACCACCTTCGTGCCCGCCGTGACGTACAGGCCCGCCTCCACGACGCAGTCGTCGCCCAGCGAGATTCCCACGCCGCCGTTGGCGCCGATCAGGCAGCGCTCGCCGACGGAGATGACCTCCTTGCCGCCGCCGGACAGGGTGCCCATGATCGAGGCGCCACCGCCGACGTCGGAACCGTCGGCCACCACGACACCGGCGGAGATCCGGCCCTCGACCATCGACGCGCCGAGAGTGCCCGCGTTGTAGTTCACGAAGCCCTCGTGCATCACGGTCGTGCCGCTGGCCAGGTGCGCGCCCAGCCGGGCCCGGTCGGCGTCGCCGATGCGCACCCCGGACGGGACCACGTAGTCGACCATGCGCGGGAACTTGTCCACGCCGTAGACGGTGACCGCGCCCCGCGCGCGCAGCCGCAGGCGGGTGGCCTCGAAGCCCTCCACCGGGCACGGGCCGTGGTTGGTCCACACGACGTTGGCCAGCAGGCCGAAGACGCCGTCGAGGTTCTGCCCGTGCGGCCGGACCAGGCGGTGCGACAGCAGGTGCAGCCGCAGGTACACGTCGTGCGCGTCCATCGGGGCGTCGGCCAGGCGGCCGATCTCGGTGCGCACCGCGACGACCTCGACCCCGCGGGCCTCGTCGCGCCCGAGCAGCGCGGCACCGGCCTCGCCCAGGGACTCGGCGGCCTCCTCGGCGGACAGCCGCTTCGTGCCGGACTGGCCCGGCTCACCCAGCCGGACGGTCGGGAACCAGGTGTCGAGCACCGTGCCGTCGTCGGTCACGGTGGCCAGGCCCACGCCGTGGGCGCCCGTGGTCTGCGGATCGGGAGACTGTGCACTCATACCGGGAACGGTAATCGGCGCAGGTGGCGGTGGTCCGCACGGGTCAGTCCCCCGCCGCCCGCAGGTGGCAACCGGTGGTGATGGCCAGCACCGTCCGGGCGGCGGTGCTGAACCGGTAGACCGCGCCGTACTCGTCGTTGGCGGTGATCTCGTGGTCGCCGCTGCGGTCCACGATGATCTCCGGCTCGCCGAACCCGTACTCGCGGGTGAGCGCCCGGACGATGTCGACCGCGCGCGGCCAGGACGAGTCCGGCAGGTTGTCGGGCACCTGCCACGACTCCAGCACCCAGGCCTCCGCCTCCGGGACGTCCGGGAACTCGCCGCAACCGGCACGGCTGAGCGGTTCGGACCGCACCCAGGCCAGCGGCCCGAGCTCGTGGTCCAGCCGGTCCCGCAGCCGCTGCTGCAGCTGGTCGTACAGCGCGGTGATCTCCTCGATGCTGGGCCGCAGCTGGAGCAGCTTGCGGGGATCGTCCACGGCTCCTCCCCCTGGGTTGGACTGGCGTGCCGGACGAGATCATGCCCGAGAACGGCTCCGGTCAACCCGCAGTTGTGATCTGCACCGCCGCGGGTCAGCCGATCGAGTTCGCCGCGAGCTGGAGGAGCCCGAAGGCCAGCAGTGGCGCCACGACGACGCCGAGCACGCCGACCGCCACCGAGGTACCGACGGTGCCCGGACGGCGGATGCGCTGCACCAGCACGACCGGGGCCGCCGCGATCAGGCAGAACGCGGCGACCGTCGTGTAGCCCATCGGCGCACAGACCCCCGACCCGTCCGGCTCGCACGGGTTGGCGGCCGCCCGCACCCCGAGGAAGGCGGCGAAAGCGGCTTCCACGGGGGCGAAGAGGGCGGCGAGGACGGCGAAGACCTGCGCGACGAGCCGGGCGCGCGGCTGCTCAGCCACCCTGGACCAGGTGGCAGCCGGTGCGGACCCGCAGCACGGTGTTCACGTTGGTGCCCAGCTGCAGCCAGCCACCGAAGCCGTCCCGGACCTCGACCTTGTGGTTGCCGGGGCGGTCGAGGATCACCTGGCGCTCGACGAAGCCGTACTCGGCGGCGACCTCGTCGACGATCCCCAGCGCGCGGGGCCACTGGTCGTCGGGGATGTTCCCCTCGTACAACCAGCGGTTCAGCGTGTGCTTCTCGGCCTCCGGGGTGTCCGGGAACTCGCTGCACCCGGCCTGCCCCGGGTCGCCGTCGTCGACCCACGGCGTGACCAGGCCGAGTTCCGCGGTGAACCGGTCCCGGATCTTCTGCTGCATCTCCTCGTAGCGCGCGGTGATCTCCTCCATCGAGGGCCGCTGCTGCAGCGTGCTGGTCTGGTCTTGCATGCTTCCCCCGTCGGGAGTGTCGGGCTGGCCCGCGCATCCGGTGATGAGCAGGGCGCTGAGGGCGAGCAGGGCGAGGCGCCTCATGAGAACAGGTCCTTGACCTTGGAACCGGCGTCCTTGACCCCCGACCACGCGTCGTCACCAAAGTCCTTGACGTCCGACCAGGCTTGGCTGCCCCAGTCCTGGGCCGCCGAAACGCCTTCCTGGGCCTGGTGCGGCAGGTAGGAGATCACGTCGCCCACGCCGTCGGTACTGCCCTCGACGGTGTTCTCCGGCAGGCCGGCGACGACCGCCGCCATGTTGTGCTGGCTGGTGGTGTCGGGGTTGAGGTAGTCGCTGTGGCCGGTGACCTCGCTGCCGTGGTCGGACTTCGACGTCGACAGGTCGGTGAAGCCGTCCATGTGCGAGGGGTCGCCGCCGAAGCGGGCGAAGTCCGCCACCGGGTCGTTCTTGGCCTCCAGCAGGTAGGCGTGCCCCTCCGGGACGCCCAGGTCCTCGATGTCGTTGGTGCCCACGCCTGGCGAACCGTAGAGGATCGCGTCGTCCACGCCGTGGTCGCCGCCCTGCAGCGCGTAGCCGGTGGTCGTCGAGCCGTAGGAGTGGCCGATCGCGGTGAGGTGCGGATCGTTGTCCCGGGAGGCGTTGATGCCCTGGTAGAAGTCGTTGAGCTTCGCGCCGCCCTCCTTCGCGGAGTTGGAGCTGGCCACCGAGTCACCGGTGAGGTCGCCGATCTCGTCCTCCTGCGGCGCCTCGTAGCCGATCCAGGTGACGGCGGCGACCTCGCCGCCCTTGCCGCTCTCGGCCAACTGGTCCTGGGACTGGGCGACCAGTTCCTGCATCTTGTCGTCGTAGTTGTCCAGGCTGCCGTCGACCGTGGTCGTGTAGCCGGGGGTGAACACCGAGACGTGGTCGGCCTTGTCCACGTCGCCCACCGCCACCGCGGCCTTGAGGCGCTCCCCGCTGGGGTCGAGCACCAGCAGCTGGCGGGGCGGCTGCTCCTTGCCGATGGTTTCCCGGACCTGGTCTACCGAGGCGATCTTGGCGTTGATCTGGTCGAGCTTCGCCTGCTCGTCCTCGGTGACACCGCCCTGCTGCAGGCTGTCCCGCTCGGCCACCAGGTCCTGGCGGACGTTGTCGATGTTGGCGCGGTTGGCCATGTCGCGGGCGGCGGCGGGGATGCCGTCGCGGCTGCCCAGCCAGGCGGGCGGGGCTTCCATCAGGGCGGCGCGCTGCTCGTCGGACAGCGACTTCCACCACTCGGCGTTGGCCTCGGGGGAGTCGTTGGCGGGCTTGCCCGCGGAGGCGGCCAGTTCCCCGAGGTCGGCGGTGCTCGCCGCGTCGGCCAGCGTGCCGCCCTCGCCAGGCTTGATCTCGTCCTGCTCGGCGGCGGTCAGCGCCTTGGCGAGCTCGGCGTCGGTCTGCTCGGCGTCGTCGAGGATCTTCTCGATGTCGGCCACCAGCTTGTCGCGCACCGCCAGGCGCCGCTGCTTGACCTCTTCGAGCTGGTCCTCGGGCACGTCCTGCGGCGGGGCGACGTCGCGGATGCCGCCCTCGTCGGTGATCTGGAACCCGTTGGCTTCGGCCTCGCGGTCGGCTTCCTCGATCCGCTTCTTGAGCTGCTCGACCTCGTCGGCGGCGGTCGCCACCGCGACCCGCACGGTGGCGACCTCGGCGATCAGCGAGCGCATGCCGTCGACGAGCTTCGCGTGCTCGGCGGCGGAGGCGTCAGCGGCCTCGCCCTTCCAGCCATCGGTCTTCTTGGCGCCGTCCAGCTCGTCCTGCAGCCCGATCAGGTCGTTGCGGCGGCTGCCGAGCTCGGCGTGGGCCGATTCGAGCTCCTCGGGCTTCCAGCGGCGCACATCGGCATAGGACACCATCGCTTACCTCCCACCCGCAGCGTTGATGCCCTGCGCCCCGGACTCGTCGGAGTTTTGGTACTCGTCGGCGCTCGCGGTCAGCGACTCGCCGTGCTTGTCAGCCGCCTTGCTCCAGTCGCCGATGGCCTTCGTCCAGCTCTGCGCGACCTGCTTGGCCGCCTCCGCGGAGCTGCCGCCGGGCATGGCCTCGGCGATGTCCTCGACCGGCGGTCCCAGCTTGACCTGCCCGGCCTGCTCACCTGCCGTCTTCGCGCTTTTCCCGGCCTTGCGCAGCACGTCCGGGTCTGCCGTGAATGTCAACGCCCACCTCCAGCGGCCGAAGCCTAGCGACATGATCACCGGTGGGATGGGCGTTTCGGCGATCTGGTTCCCAGCAGCCCGCGGCATCGCCGCCGGGTAGCCTGCCGGTCGTGACTGCGTCGTTGGATCTCACCGCTGACCCCGTCGAGCTGACCGCCGCGCTGGTGGACATCCCCAGCGTTTCCGGCGGCGAGAAGGCCATCGCGGACGCCGTGGAGCAGGCGCTGCGCGCCCAGGCGCCGCACCTGGAGGTGGAGCGCAACGGCGACGCGGTGCTGGCCCGCACCAACCTCGGCCGGGACTCGCGCGTCGTGCTCGCCGGGCACCTGGACACCGTGCCGATCAACGACAACCTGCCGCTGACCCGCAGCGGCTCGGGCGCGGACGCGGTCCTGCACGGCTGCGGCACGGTGGACATGAAGAGCGGCGACGCGGTGATGCTGCACCTCGCCGCCGGGTTGACCGAACCCCGCCACGACCTGACGTTCGTGTTCTACGACTGCGAGGAGGTCGAG
Source organism: Saccharopolyspora sp. NPDC000359 (assembly GCF_040300525.1). Taxonomy (NCBI): domain Bacteria; kingdom Bacillati; phylum Actinomycetota; class Actinomycetes; order Pseudonocardiales; family Pseudonocardiaceae; genus Saccharopolyspora; species Saccharopolyspora sp. NPDC000359. The sequence goes on from NZ_JBEPDU010000006.1 coordinate 56,926, forward strand.
GCCGAGCGCAACGGCCTCAACCGCATCGAGCGCGAGCTGCCGGACTGGCTGGCCGGGGACCTGGCGGTGGTGTGCGAGCCGTCGAACGCGGCGATCGAGGCCGGGTGCCAGGGCACCATGCGCATCGAGGTGCGCACCTCCGGCACCCGCGCGCACACCGCCCGCGCCTGGATGGGGGAGAACGCGATCCACGCCGCGCAGCCGGTGCTGCGGCGGCTGGTCGACTACACGCCGCGCAACCCGGTGATCGACGGCCTGCAGTTCCGCGAGGGCCTGCAGGCGGTGCGGATCTCCGGCGGGGTGGCGGGCAACGTCGTCCCGGACGAGTGCGTGGTGACGATCAACCACCGCTTCGCCCCGGACAAGTCCCTCGCCGAAGCCGAAGCCCACCTGCGCGAGGTCTTCGAGGGCTTCGAGGTCAAGGTGACCGACGGAGCGGCCGGTGCGCTGCCCGGCCTGACCGCCCCGGCGGCGGCGGAGCTCGTCGAGGCCTCCGCCTCGGACCCGGTGGCCAAGCTCGGCTGGACCGACGTGGCCCGCTTCGCGGCCCGCGGCCTCCCGGCGGTGAACTTCGGCCCCGGCTCACCCACCCTCGCCCACACCAAGCAGGAGCACGTGGCCACGGCGGAGATCCGCCACTGCGCCGACGTCCTCACCCGCTTCCTGCGCTGACTCCGACGGGCACCCCTCCTGCCGAGGGGGCCCCCGCAGCGCGGCTCAGGCGATGCCGAGCATCGACTGCTCCGAGCTCTCCGAGCTCTCCGAGCTCTCCGAGCTCTCCGCCTCCGGCTTCGCCTCCGCTGCGCCGGGCTTCGCCTCCGCTGCTCGCTGGCGCGGCAGCTCGGCTTCGCCGTCCTCCGCGCTGACCAGCTCCGCTTCGCGCTGCGCCGCTCGCTCCGCTTCCGCGAGCTCCGCCGCCTCCGGCTCCGCCTCGGCGGGCTGCGCCGCGCCAGCGGTCCCGCGCTTGGCGGCGTCGACGAACTGGAGCAGTTCCACCGGGAACGGCAGGACCAGCGTGGAGTTCTTCTCCGCGGCGACCTCCACCACCGTCTCCAGCAGCCGCAGCTGCAGCGCAGCCGGGGTGTCGGCCATCACGTGGGCGGCGTCGGCGAGGCGGCGGGAGGCCTGGAACTCGCCGTCGGCCGAGATGACCCGGGAGCGGCGTTCGCGCTCGGCCTCGGCCTGGCGGGCGATCGAGCGCTTCATGGACTCCGGCAGCGAGACGTCCTTGATCTCGACCCGGTCGATGTGCACGCCCCAGCCCAGCGCCGGGCTGTCGATCATCAGCTCCAGGCCCTGGTTGAGCCGCTCGCGGTTGGACAGCAGGTCGTCCAGGTCGCTCTTGCCGATGATCGACCGCAACGAGGTCTGCGCGACCTGGCCGACGGCGAACAGGTAGTCCTCGACGTTGACGATGGCGCGCACCGGGTCCTCGACGCGGAAGTACACCACCGCGTCGACCCGCACGGTCACGTTGTCGCGGGTGATGCCTTCCTGGGCGGGCACCGGCATGGTGACGATCTGCAGGTTGACCTTCCGCATCCGGTCCACCACCGGGACGATCGCGGTCAGGCCGGGGCCGCGGGTCAGCTCCTGGACCCGGCCGAAGCGGAAGACCACACCTCGTTCGTACTGCTTGACGACCTTGACGCCGGCCGCGACGTAGAGGACGCCGAGCACGAGGATCACGATGAGCAGTTCGATGAGCATGGCAGGCTCCCGAGCTCGGTTCCGGTCGTGCCCGCGACCCGGCTGCGCCTGCCTGGGGTGCCCGGCCGGGCCGTCGGCACCACTCGATCGTTGCATCGCAAGGGTACGCCCGCCCAAGCCGTCGTGAATCCCCCGTGAACAGGCATTTCGCCGCCTCCCCTGGGGTTGGTGCGGGGCGTCGGCTGCGTAGGCTCGTCCCATGACGATCGAAGGCCAGTGGGGCGAGCTGAACGGTGCCGACCGCCCCCAGGAGAAGCAACGCGGACCGGTGGTGCTGCGGCGGTCCCGGTTGAGCGAACCCACCACCACCGACCAGCGGCTGCTGGACTCCCGCGGCCCGTCGGACTGGGTGCACACCGACCCGTGGCGGGTGCTGCGCATCCAGGCCGAGTTCGTGGAGGGCTTCGGCGCGCTGGCCGAGGTGCCGCGGGCGGTCACCGTCTTCGGCTCGGCGCGCACGCCGCGCGAGCACCCGGAGTACGCGGCCGGTGTTGAGCTCGGCGCTGCGCTCGCCAAGGCTGGCTGCGCGGTGATCACCGGCGGGGGCCCGGGCGCGATGGAAGCGGTCAACCGGGGCGCCTCCGAGGCGGGCGGGTTGTCCATCGGGCTCGGCATCGAGCTGCCCTTCGAGCAGGGGCTGAACCCGTGGGTGGACCTCGGGGTGAACTTCCGCTACTTCTTCGTCCGCAAGACGATGTTCATCAAGTACGCCCAGGCGTTCGTCTGCCTGCCCGGCGGGTTCGGCACCATGGACGAGCTGTTCGAGTCGCTGACCCTGGTGCAGACCAAGAAGGTCACCAAGTTCCCGGTGGTGCTGTTCGGCAAGTCCTACTGGCAGGGCTTGTACGACTGGATCCGGGACAGCATGCGGGGATCCGGCAAGATCGGCGACAAGGATCTCGCGCTGCTGCACCTCACCGACGACGTCGAGGACGCCGTCGGGATCGTGCAGGAGGCGTACGTCGCATGGGAGGCCACGCATTGACCAGTTCCGCACCCGCCGACGTCTCGGTCTGCGTCTACTGCGCGTCCGGGCCGGTCGACCAGCAGCACCTCGACCTGGCCGCCGAAGTCGGGCGCAAGATCGCCAAGCGCGGCTGGACGCTGGTCTCCGGCGGCGGCCGGGTCTCGATGATGGGCGAGGTGGCCCGGGCCGCCCGCGCTGACGGCGGCCGCACCGTCGGGGTCATCCCGCACGCGCTGGTGGAGCGGGAGATCGCCGACACCGAGGCGGACGAGCTGCTGGTCGTGGACAACATGCGCGACCGCAAGGGGCTGATGGACGCGCACGCCACCGCGTTCCTGGCGCTGCCCGGCGGCATCGGCACCTGCGAGGAGCTGTTCGAGGTCTGGACGGCCCGCTACATCGGGATGCACCAGAAGCCGATCGTGCTGCTCGACCCGGACGGCCACTACAAGGGCCTGCTGGAGTGGTTGCAGGGGTTGGTGGACAGCGGGTTCGCCAAGCAGCACTCGCTGGACGTGCTCAACGTGGTGACCGACGTCGACGCGGCGCTCGACGCCTGCGCCCCGTGAGCCTCCCGCCCGACCCCAGCGGCGTGCCAGGATCTCCAGACGTGCAGCTGCTCCGGTTCCGCGACAAGGACGTCCCCCAGGACCGCCCCCTGGTGATGGCGATCGTCAACCGCACCCGCGACTCGTTCTTCGACCGCGGCCGGACCTTCGAGGTCGACGCGGCCGCCGAGGCGGTCGACCGGGCGGTGGCCGACGGCGCGGACATCGTGGACATCGGCGGGGTCCGGGCCGGGGCGCAGGGCGAGACCGTGGACGCCGCCGAGGAGGCCCGCCGGGTGGTGCCGTTCGTGGCCGCGGTGCGCGAGCGGCACCCGCAGCTGGTGATCAGCGTCGACACCTGGCGGCACGAGGTGGCCCGTCAGGTCTGCGAAGCCGGGGCCGACCTGCTCAACGACACCTGGGCCGGGGCCGACCCGGCGCTGGCCGAGGTGGCCGCGGAGTTCGGCGCCGGGGTGGTGTGCTCGCACACCGGCGGCCTGCCGCCGCGCACCGACCCGTACCGGGTCCGCTACGCCGACGTGGTCGCCGAGGTGACCGCCGAGCTGGTCGAGCGGGCGGAGCGGATGGTGCGCCTCGGGGTGCCCCGGGAGGGCGTGCTGATCGACCCGACGCACGACTTCGGCAAGAACACCTGGCACGGGCTGGCGCTGCTGCGCCGGGTCGACGAGCTGGTGGCGACCGGGTGGCCGGTGCTGATGGCGCTGTCCAACAAGGACTTCGTCGGCGAGGCGCTGGGTGCCGCGGTCGACCAGCGGTTGGAGGGCACCCTCGCGGCGACGGCGGTCGCGGCCTGGGGCGGGGCGAAGGTGTTCCGCGCCCACCACGTCCGCGAAACCCGCCGGGTGGTGGACATGGTCGCGGCCATCGCGGGCACCCACCCACCGGACCAGGTCCTCCGAGCCCTCGCCTGACACCCCGGTGCTCCCGCAGTTTCAATTGAAACTGCGGACCACCTCGCGTGAATGTCGCAGTTTCAATTGAAACTGCGAGTTGCCGTGGGCGGGGAGCGCAGTTTCAGTTGAAACTGCGGTCTAGGGGGTGCCGACGGCGCGGTTGAGGAGGTCGGTGAGGGCCGGGAACGGGATGTCCGGACGGACCTCCCGCAGCAGCGGGACCAGGCGCAGCCAGCGCGACTGCACCCGGCGCGGGCTGAGCGGGTCGCGGGACAGCTCGTCCACCAGCTCCACCAGCCGCCAGTGCGCCTCGTCCCGGGCCATGACCGGTTCCGGGTGCTGGTCGACCACGTCGACCAGCTGGGCGAGGTAGTCGCGGACCTGGACGCGTGCCTCCTCGTGCGGCGCGTAGGTCGTCGCGGCGTCCAACCGCGAGGCCCCGGACCCGGTGGCCGGGGCGCTGTAGTCGGGCACGGCGCACGCCTCCTGGTTGCTCGCGCGGCTCATCCGACTCCGCAGTGTGCTCGAAGTTCCCGGTCATCAACGCCTTTCCCAGTTCACGCCACCCGAACGGCGCACTGTGATCGAGGTCATCACCGGCCGGATCGCGAAAGGACTTAGGTCCTCTTGTGCAAGAGCGGTGACAGTGGTCGGAAATAACCGTAGAGTCGCTACTTGTGAAGGCTGATGCGCTCCGCGGCCACCTCGATGCCCTCTTGCTGGCCACGCTCGACGGCAGGGCATTGCACGGCTACGCGATCATCGAGGCGCTGCAAGAACGCAGCGGTGGTGCCCTCGACCTGCCCACCGGCACGGTCTACCCGGCACTGCGGCGGCTGGAGCGCGCCGGGTACGTGCAGAGCACCTGGAGCACCGTCGGCGGCCGCCAGCGGCGCACCTACCGGCTGACCCAGGCCGGGGTGCAGACGCTGCAGGCCGAGCGGCGGGCGTGGCGCGAGTTCACCAGCGCCATCGAAGGCGTCCTGGAAGCGGCCCCCGCCAAGACCTGACCGTGGCCGCGGCGGCTCGCCGTCCGTGCCACGATTGACGACCGTGGCTAGTGCGCTCATCTACCTCTTCGCGGTGCTCGCCGTCGCCGCGGTGGTGTACCTGCTCGCGACGCTCGTCTTCGGGCGCGGCGAGGAGCTGTCCCCGCTGCCGCCCGGCTCGACCCCAACCCGGCTGCCCCCGGCTGACATCGAGGGCTCCGACGTGCGCGCGCTGCGGTTCCAGCAGGTCCTGCGCGGCTACAAGGCCTCCGAGGTGGACTGGGCGCTGGAGCGGCTGGCCGGGGAGATCGACGAGCTGCACGGCCGCATCGCGGTGCTCGAGCGCCAGCTCGACGTCGCGGGCGAGCAGCTGCAGGAGTCCCGCTCCGCGCGCGGCGACGACGCGGAGGGCTGAGCGGTGCGCCCGGTCGAGCTGCGCCTCGGCGTCCCGGTCCAGGCCCCGCCCGAGGTGGTGTGGGCGGCCGCCACGGACTGGGCGCGGCAGGGCGAGTGGATGCTCGGCACCGAGGTTCACCCGGTCGGGGACGCCAGCGGGCCGGGCGGGCGGCTGGTCGCGGTCACCGGGTTCGGCGGCGTCGGGTTCGTGGACCGGATGGAGATCGAGGCCTGGGAGCCGCCCCGGAGCTGCCGGGTGCGCCACGTCGCGGAGCCGGTTGTCGGGGTCGGCGGGTTCGATGTGGTCCGGTGCGGGAACGAGGCGTCGACCTTCGTCTGGTGGGAGCGGCTGACCCTGCCGACCGGCGCGGCGCTGGCCTGGCCGGTGGTGCGGCCCGCGTTCGCCTGGGGCTTGCGCCGGTCGCTGGCCTCGTTCGCGCAGTTCTGCCGCGAGTACGACAGGAGAGGGACGTGAGTGGATCCGGCGCCGTGCTCGGCGCGGATGGCAAGGCCCGGTGCCCGTGGGGCGCGGGACCGGAGGACTACACCGAGTACCACGACCAGGAGTGGGGCGTCCCGCTGCGCGGTGTCGTGGAGCTGTTCGAGCGGATCACCCTGGAGTCGTTCCAGTCCGGGCTGTCCTGGCTGACGATCCTGCGCAAGCGCGAGGCGTTCCGCAGCGCCTTCGCCGGGTTCGAGCCGGAGAAGGTGGCGGCCTTCGACGACGCGGACCGGGAACGCCTGCTCGGTGACGCGGGCATCGTCCGCAACCGGGCCAAGATCGACGCGGCGATCAACAACGCCCGCGCGGTCCTGCGGCTGGACCAGCCGCTGGACGACCTGCTCTGGTCGTTCGCCCCGGAACCCCGCGGCCACCACCTGGCCAGGTTCGAGGACGTCCCGGCGACCACCCCGGAGTCCACGGCGATGGCCAAGGAGCTCAAGCGGCGCGGCTTCGCCTTCGTCGGCCCGACGACCTGCTACGCCCTGATGCAGGCCACCGGCATGGTCGACGACCACCTCGCCGACTGCTGGCGCGCCGAGTCCCGGTAGGTCGTGAGTGCGTAACAGTGTTCGAACACTGTTACGCACTCACGACCCCCCGGCGCAGGCCGCCACGATGTGAGATGGGCTGGTTGGCGGAATAGCTGGTTCCGCGCCGTTGTCGGTCCTGTCGTGAGCCATCTCTTCGAACCGATCAAGCTGCGCGACCTCGTCATCCGCAACCGCGCCTGGGTCTCCCCGATGTGCCAGTACTCGGCGACCGACGGCGTGCCCAACGACTGGCACCTGGTGCACCTCGGCCAGTTCGCCACCGGCGGCGCCGGGCTGGTCATCTCCGAGGCCACCGCGGTGGTCCCGGAGGGCCGGATCAGCCCGCAGGACACCGGCCTGTGGAACGACGAGCAGGTCGCGGCCTGGCGCCGGATCACCGACTTCCTGCACTCCCAGGGCGCGGCGACCGGTGTGCAGCTCGCGCACGCCGGGCGCAAGGCGTCCACCTCCGCGCCGTGGGAGGGCGGGCAGACCGTCCCCGCGTCCGAGGGCGGCTGGGAGACGGTCAGCTCGACCAGCAACGCCTTCGGCACCAACGCCGCGCCGCGCGCCCTCACCGAGGCCGAGGTGGCGGAGCTGCCCGCCCAGTTCGCGGCGGCCGCCCGCCGGGCCGAGCAGGCCGGGTTCGACGTGGTCGAGCTGCACTTCGCGCACGGCTACCTGGCGCACCAGTTCTACTCGCCGCTGGTCAACGACCGCACCGACCGCTACGGCGGGGACTTCGACAACCGGGTCCGGGTGCTGCTGGAGATCACCGACGCGGTCCGCGAGGCGTGGCCCGCGGACCGGCCGCTGTTCGTACGGATCTCGGCGACCGACTGGGTCGAGGGCGGCTGGACCGGTGAGGACTCGGTGCGGCTGGCCCGGCTGCTCGCCGAGCGCGGGGTGGACCTGGTGGACGCCTCGACCGGCGGTGCGGTGCCGAAGGCGGACATCCCGGTCAGCGCCGGTTACCAGGTGCGCTTCGCCCGCCAGGTGCGCGCCGAGGCGGACGTGCCCACCGCGGCGGTCGGCCTGATCACCTCACCCGAGCAGGCGGAGGAGATCGTCGCCTCGGGTTCGGCGGACGCGGTCCTGCTCGGCCGCGAGCTGCTGCGCGACCCGCACTGGCCGCTGCGCGCGGCCGACCGCCTGCACGCGGACAACATCTGGCCGAAGCAGTACGAGCGCGCCCGCCGCGTCTGAGGTTCCGGCCGAGGAGGCGGGCACCGCTGAGCTGCGGCGCCCGCCATGGCGCGCTTCGTCCACTGTGGATCTCCAGGGGTTCTGGCGCGAAGCCTCCCGGGCTGGTGTTCGACTCGCGTAACCTCGGCGCAGGAAATCCTCGGACGTGAGATGAGCATGCGTACAACACCAGTCACAGCCGCCGCCGCGCTGGCTCTCACCGGTCTGCTGCTCACGGGGTGCTCGACCTCGGACGACGACACCCCTGCACCGGAAGAGGAAGCGCTGGTCGGCCCGACCCTGGCCGGGTTCGACCCGTGCTCGGCGCTCTCCCAGAGCGATCTGCAGCACGTCGGGGTCACCGAGCCCGGCGAGCAGGCCGACGAGGACGGCGAGGTCGGTTGCAACTTCCGCGGCGACGACGAGTTCCTGCTGCGGATCTCCAAGGCCGAGACCACCGGCCTCGACGCCTGGCAGCGGCAGCGCGGCGGCTTCAGCAGCTTCGAGCCGAACACCGTCGGCTCCCGCCCCGGCATCAGCGCCGTGCCCAGCGGTTCCTCGGAGTTCTCCTGGTGCCGGCAGATCGTGGCGTCCGGCGAGGGCTCGGTCTCGGTGGAGCTCAAGTACAACGCCGACACCGGACCGGCCGACCCGGAGACCTGCGCCAAGGCCCTGGAGATCGCCCAGGTCCTGGAGCCCGGCCTCCCCTGACACGCGCGGAACCAGCACCCCGGGCAGGGGTGCCGGTCGCGCGCTGGGGGATCAGGTCGCGAGCTGCGCCTGCCACATCCAGTGCGCCTTCTCCAGCTCGGCCGCGATGCTGATCAAGAGGTCCTGGGTGACCAGGTCGGTCTTGTCGGACTCGTCGATGCGGGCGCGCAGGCGGCGGATCAGCTCGCCGAGTGCTCGGGTGATCGCCTCGATCACCTCCTTGTCGCTGCGCCAGTCCGAGTCGAACTTCGGCAGCCCGGAGCCTTCCGCGACCGTGGTGGCGCGGCCGTCCGGTGAGACGCCGATGGCGGCGGCGCGCTCCGCCACGTCGTCAGCGAAGCCTCGCGCGGAGTTGACCAGTTCGTCGAGGTGCAGGTGCACGTCGCGGAAGAACCGGCCGACGACGTTCCAGTGCGCCTGCTTGGCCACCAGGTGCAGGTCGATCAGGTCGAGCAGCGTCGCTTGCAGCAGCTTGCCGGTCGTGTCCTGGTCCTGGTCGTTGAGCGGGCTGGTGATGGGAGCCTTCTGGGCCATGAGCGGTGCAACCTCCTAGGACGCGAGTTGCCTCTCAATCGAGGGTGCTGCTTCCGGAGGTCCCACGCACCTCGAGCGGCTGCGGATCGTGACCCATCGCACCCGCACCGCAGCGATCAAGGCCGGTTCGCGAACTCCACGACCTGGCGGCCGATGGTGCGCAGCACGGTGGCGACCTTCTCGTCAGCGCACTCGCCGCCGGACTCGAAGTGCGTCTCCGCGGAGTTGATCGCGCCGCCGAGCGGTGTCGGCCAGCCGCGCAGCGCGTGCACGACGGAGCGCAGGGCTTGCAGCGTGGTGACGGTGGCCTGCCAGCCGTGCGCGATGCCGATGCAACCGACCGCGCGGCCGTCCAGGTAGGGCCGCTCGTCGCCGCGCAGGTCCTCCGCGTAGTCCAGGGCGTTCTTGATCAGGCCCGAGACCGTGCCGTGGTAGCCGGGCGAGGCGAGGATGACGCCGTCGGCGCTGCGCAGCGCGTCCACCAGCTCCAGCGCGTAGTCGGTGCGCTCGGTCAGCTGCGGGTCGTAGAACGGCAGGGCGAGGCTGCTGCCGGTGATCGCGTGGACCTTGGCACCGGCGTCCCGGGCCCCCGCCAGCGCCGCGTGCAGCGCGCGCTCGGACTGCGAGTCCGGCCGTACCGAACCGCCGATTCCCACCACGGTCACCGTCATGCGTTGATCCTTCCACCCGCTCGTCGCACTTGTCCTCCCCCAGCGGACGTCTCGTCACGCTACGACTTCGAGTCCGGTCGAGGTCAAAGCGCGCAGCGGTGCGCTGGAACACAGCTACTGGCAGGTAACCCCAGTGGGCTACTTCCGGGTAACCTCGGTCCTCCCTGCTGCCTTCCCCGGGAGGTCCACGCCCATGCCCAAGGCCCTCGAACTGGTGCGACCGAAGCTGGAGGCCGCGGCCCTGCGCGGCGTCTTCGCACTGCCCCGCCCGGTGCGACGGCTGATCGCCGGACCGGCCATCCACCTGGACGGCCAGGAGCTCGCACTCGACGCCCAGCTGCTGCTCAAGCTGCAGGAGCTCCGCGGGCACGCGCGACTCGCCGCCGCCACGCCGGAGCTGGCCCGCGCGGCGATGCGCCAGGGCACCCGCTTGACCGCGAGGGCCCCGGTCGACGGCGTGGTGGCGGCCGACCGGCAGATCCCGACCGCGAACGGCGCCCTGGCCGCCCGGCTCTACCGGCCCCGCGAGCTCACCGGCACCAGCCCGCTGCTGGTCTTCTTCCACGGCGGCGGCTGGGTCATCGGCGACCTGGACACCCACGACGACCTGTGCCGGTTCCTGGCCAAGCACGCCGGTGTCCGGGTGCTGTCGGTCGACTACCGGCTGGCCCCGGAGCACCCGTTCCCGGCCGCGCTGGACGACAGCCTCGCCGCCTACCGCTACGCCGTGGACAACGCCGCCGACCTGGGCACCAGCAGCGACGCGATCGCGGTCGGCGGGGACAGCGCGGGCGGCAACCTGGCCGCCTCGGTCGCCTTGGCCGCGACCCGCTCCGAGCTGGCCGCACCGGTGTTCCAGCTGCTGATCTACCCGGCGGCGGACGCCACCACCCGCCGCCGCTCGCGGGAGCTGTTCAGCAACGGCTTCCTGCTCACCGACGAGGACATGACCTGGTTCATGGACCAGTACCAGCCCGCGGAGGACCTGCGCGCCGACCCGCGCCTGTCGGTGCTGCTCGCGGAGGACCTGAGCGGCCTGCCCCCGGCGTGCGTGGTGACGGCCGGGTTCGACCCGCTGCGCGACGAGGGCGAGGCTTACGCGGCGCGGCTGGCTGAGGAGGGGGTGCCGGTGGTCAGCCGCCGGTTCCCGGACCTGATCCACGGCTTCGCCAACCTGCGCGGCGTCGGTGACCGGTTCCAGGAGGCGCTGTTCGAGATCGTCGGCTCCCTCCGCGCGGGACTGTCCCTGCGGGCCCGGTAGCTGCTCACGGCGGAGGCGTGGACGGGTCGGACAGCCACGCCTCCGCCCGGGGCGCGGGTGGTCCCGGACAGCCGCCCGCCGGTGCCGCGGCGGGACGGTTGATCTTCGGCCTTGGCGGTGTCGCGTGGGGCTCGAAGCAGTAGCCGACCGCCTCACGGGATGCGTTCCCATCCTTGGATTGCGTTGCGACGCGTGCGGGACCTCGCCGCCGCAGGGGCTTTCCGGGGTACCACCGGACCAGCTCCGGCGCTGGTGCAGTTGGCCTAGCGGTCGTCGTAGGCCTCGCGGGCGGCGTCGATGTCGGGGAGGTGCGTGAGGCTCCATTCGAGCAGCGGTGCGGTGGCCTCGCGCAGGGTTCGGCCCATCGTGGTCAGCTCGTAGCTGACGTGCGGCGGCATGACGTTGTGAACCGTGCGCGTCAGGATCCCGTCGCGTTCGAGGTCGCGCAGCGTCACGGTGAGCATGCGCTGGCTGATGCCGTCGATGCTGCGCTTGAGCTCGGTGAAGCGCAGCGGCCCGTCCTTGAGCATGCGCACGATCAGCAGCGCCCACTTGTCCCCCACGATGCCGAGGACTTCGCGGGCGCGGCACGGGTCCTGCACGGTTACCTCCTGGGAACCGGGGCACCTCGAAGTGCCGTATTGCCTGGTGCGGGTAGTGCGGATCACGATGATCCCGGTTACTGCAAGGTACTGGGGCTCGACTCGAGGAGGAACCGCACCACCATGGCCACATTCCTACTGGTGCACGGCGCCTGGCACAGCGGGCGCACCTGGGACCGGCTGGTCCCCTTGCTGGAGTCGGCCGGGCACCGGGTGCTCGCACCGTCGCTGACCGGGCACGGCGACAAGGCGCACCTGCTGGGCCCCGAGGTCGGGCTCAGCACCCACGTGGACGAGGTCGTCGCGCTGGTCGGCACCGAGCCGCTCGACGACCTCGTGCTCGTCGGGCACAGCTACGCCGGGATGGTCATCTCCGGGGTCGCCAACCAGGTCCCGGGGTCGATCGCGCACCTGGTGTTCCTCGACGCGATGACGCCCGAGGACGGCGAAGCCGCCATCGACGTCCACCCGATCACCAAGCAGCTCGTCGACAACGCCGTGGACGGCTGGCGGGTGCCGCCGATGCCCGAGCAGCCGCCGCCGCTCGGCCTGTTCGGGGTCACCGACCCGGACGACGTGGCCTGGTTGCGCTCGACGCTGTCGGACCAGGCGGTGCGGTGCTTGCAGGAGCCGGTCCGGCTGGACAACCCGGCCGCGCGCGCGATCCCGCGCACGCACATCCACTGCGTCGGGAGTCGGCCCGCGGGCATCACCCGGCGCCCCGTCCCAGCAGGCGAGCGGGTGCGGGAGCTGCCGACCGGCCACGACTGCATGATCACGATGCCCGACGAGCTCGCCGAGCTGCTGCTCGAGGTGGCCGGGGCGGTCTCCTCGGTCGGCGCTGGCGGGTACCCGGCGCACCGCAGCAGGCGGGAGCGGGTCAGCGGTCGGGGTTGAGCAGTTCCCGCAACTTGGTGAGGAGGTCCTGCCTCGTCGCGGCGCCGAGGCGTTGCTTGATCCGGCTCATGTGGTGCTCCACGGTCTTCGCCGAGATGAAGAGGCGCTTGCCGACCTGCTTGTAGGTCAGGCCCGCCAGGACCAGTTCGGCCACTTCCTTCTCCCGCTCGCTGAGCATCCCGCCCTCATCGCCGCGGACCGCGCGGGGGCGCGGGGGTTTGCCCTGCAGCGCTCGGGCGCATTCGAGCAGGGCCAGCATCGCGCGGCGGTCCTTGGTGCGGATCGCAGCTTGCCCCGCCAGGCGGGCGCCGTCCCACGCCAGGCCCGCCGCGTGCAGGCCCCGGGCCGTCCGCTCGACCTCGTCCTGGTCCACCTGGCCCGCGAGGATTCCCAGCCACACGCGGGCGGCTCCGCCCATCGCCGCGGCCAGCGGGTTGTGGTGGGCCATGCTGGCCAGTTCCGCCACCCGCTGCTGGGCCGTGTCCAGCTCGTCGAGGACGATCGATGCTTGGAGGCGCTTCCAGGTCAGCATCGACGTCCAGAGCGGCGGGTTGCCGAGCCGGTCGAGGAGGGCCAGGGCTTCGGTCAGGTACGGGTCGATCCAGTCCTGGTCGCGCAGGCGGGCCGCCGCGACCACCAGTTCCCCCAGCGGGAGCAGGGCGAACAGGTCCACCGAGTGCTCGGCCACGACTTGGCGGGCGTGGCCGCGCGCGGCGGCGAGGGCGGCCATGTCGTTGTCGCGGTTGGCGATCCCGGCTTCGAGCGCCGTGGCCAGCAGCCGGTCCCGGGTGGTCAGCTCGCCGGTCGGCAGCTTCGCGCGGGCCGCCACCGTGTCGCCGCGCACCAGCGGCAGCCATGCCGCCAGCAGGCGGTGTCGGTCGCGCAGCAGCGGGCCGCCGGTACCGGTGTCGACCGCTCGCTCCAATGTGGACGCTGCGACGTCCAGCTCACCGCAGTGCAGCGCGACCAGCGCCGCCACCGACGCCGGGGAGTCCGGCAGCAGCACGCCGCGCCCCACCGGTTCCGACAGCGATGCCGCTCGCACCAGGGTGGACAGCGCGGCGGAGGCCGACCCGGTGACCGATTCGCGGACCCCGGCGGCCAGTTGGACGGCGGCGCCGGTCATGGACGTCGGCGGACCTGCGTCGTCGGCGGAGCCCAGCAGCTCGTCGGCGTCGGCCAGGCGCCCAGCGCCGATCAGGCCGACCGCGGCGAAGGCCCGGTCACCTGGCCAGCGCAGCCGCCCCACCGACCAACGGCACATCTCCGCCGACCGCTCCAGCAGTCCGCGCTGCGCCAGCACGCTCGCCGCGACCTGCACGCCGATCTCCCGGTCCGGGACGTCCGCGTTGACGATCACCTGGTCGGCCAGCCGCAGCGCCTCGTCCAGCTCCCCCGCCACGGCCGCGGCCCGCGCGCGGCGGGCGGCCACGGAAGCCGCCGGGGCACCGGCCGACACCGCGGCGTCGAACAAGCGCGGCGCCAGCTTCGGCGCGCCCAGCAGGGCTTCTTCCCCGGCCTGCTCGAACGCCTTGGCCAGCGTCGCTTCCGGCAGCAGCGCGATCTCGGACCCGAGCAGCGGGCTCACCAGCGGCAGCACCGGGCCACCTCGGGCCAGCTGGGTCTCGACCAGGCGGCGGGTCACGCGGAGCCGCTGCTCCCACGGTGTCAACCGCAGCACCGCCGCGCGCACGATCGGCAGCAGCACGTCGTTGGCCGCGACCAGACCGCCCGAGCGCACCGCCAGCAGCGCGGCCCCGACCGCGGCGGGGTCCAGGTCGAGCAGCGCTGCGAGCAGGTCAGGGTGGGGGGTCGCACCGACCGCCATCGCCGTCACGCACGCCTGCCCGGCTTCGCCGAGCTGGTCCAGGTCGTGCTGGAACTGGTCGAGCGCACGCGGCGGCAGTGCCGCGACACCCGGCTCGACGGCGCTCAGCACCCGGCTCACGTAGCGGGGGACGCCACCGGTCTGCGCGTGCAGCCAGCGGATCCAGTCCGCCGACGCGGTGCCGACCTCGACGGCCAGCTCCTCCGGGCTGAGCGCGGAGAGCAGCACCGGCGCGCCCAGCTCCCCGATCAGCTCGCCCAGCTCCTCGGGTCGCGGCCCCGGCCGGTAGGCGACCAGCAGGCGGGCGCCCGGCCGCCGGGCGACCTCCACCAGCTCGGCGAGCACGGACCCTTCGAGGCGGTGCGCGTCGTCGACCAGCACCGCGCCCTCGTCCGCCCGGTCCAGCTCGGCCGGGCCGAGCACCGGCACCCCGGCCGACCGGTAGGTCTGCGCCAGCTCGGTCAGCAGCGCGGTCTTGCCGTAGCCGCCAGGGCCTTGGACACCTGCGGTGATCGGCGCGGACGGGGCGGTGGCGACCGCCGACCGCAGCCCGGTCGCGTGCCCGTCCAGCAAGGAGGTCGTCGAGTGGTTCACGCCTGCCGTCCTTGTCAGTCCGTCACCGGCTCTGCTGGAAGAGGCCCAGCAAACCGCCGCCGGTGGGGGGAGTCGGCCAGAGGAAGGTGAGCAGCAGGCCGCCGATGATCAACGCGGCGGCCACGGACAGCTTAATGATCTTGATCCGGCGCGCGCGGTCCTCGTCCGGGGGTTCCAGCGGCATCGGCTCCACCTCGATCGGCGGGCGCGGCGCCGCCGGGATCTCGACCTCGTCCTCGTCGAAGTCCGAGCCCTCGATGCGCACCAGCACGCTGGTCTCGCCGACCGGGCCCTCGTCAACGTCGGTGGACAGCAACTGCACCGCGGCCGACGCGGCGCCGCTGGCTGCCGCCAGCTCCGGCGAGACGTCGACCTGCGGCGGCACCTGCAACCGCTCGGCCACCAGCTGCTTGAGCAGCGGGACCCGGGCTGTGCCGCCGGCCAGCACCACCGCGTTGAGGTCGTCCTGGGTCAGCGTCGCCGACTGCACCGCCTGCAGGACCAGCTCCGGCACCCGCTCCAAATGGGGCCGGGCGAGCTGCTCGAACCGGGAGCGGGACAGCGCGAACTCGGTGCGCACCCCGGGCAGCTCCACCCGCACCTGCGTCCCGGCCTGGTGCGACAGCGCCTCCTTGGCTCGGACGCACTCGGCGCGCAGGTGGACCAGCGCGGCTCGCTGGTTCAGGTCGGCGAGGTCCAACGCGTCGAGCCGCTCGCCGAACTCCGCGCGCACCGCGGCGAAGACCTCGTCGTCCAGGTCCTGGCCGCTGGGGTGGTCCGCGGTCAGCGAGGAGCCGACCACCTCGAAACCGCGCTGCCTGCGGCGCAGCACCGTGGCGTCCATCCCGCTGCCGCCGATGTTGGCCACCGCGATCGGTTCGTGCTCGGGGACCCGTTGCTTGGCGGCGTAGTCCAGTGCCACCGCCAGCGGCTCCGGGACCATCGTGACCTCGTTCAGCCCGAGCTGCGCCAGCGCCTGCTGCACCAGTCGGACGCGGTGCGGCCCCCAGGTGGCGCTGTGCGCGATCGCGATGTGCTCGGCCGGGTGCCCCTGCCGGGCGGCCACCACGTCGGCGACCCACTCGACCATGGTCGCCACCAGGCGCTGGGCGGGGACGAACTCGCTGCCCACCAGCAGCGGCAGGTCGTCGCCGAGGCGTGCGGTGAACCCGCGCACCACCCACTCGTGGTGGGCTATCTCCTGGCGCTGGGCGGCCTCCCCCGCGACGTACGAACCGTCCTGCACCTTGCACAGCACCGTCGGCACCACCGGCCCAGCGGCCAGCGGGGCCGGGGTCGCCGCGGCCCACCTGCTGCCCTCGCGGCGGGCGATGGCGG
This sequence comes from Saccharopolyspora sp. NPDC000359, assembly GCF_040300525.1. Lineage (NCBI taxonomy): Bacteria > Bacillati > Actinomycetota > Actinomycetes > Pseudonocardiales > Pseudonocardiaceae > Saccharopolyspora > Saccharopolyspora sp. NPDC000359. The sequence continues at coordinate 73,106 of NZ_JBEPDU010000006.1, forward strand.
CGGTCGTGGCCGTCGCGCCGAGGTGGACGCCGAGGACGTAAGGCATGCAATCCCTTCGTGTCACCGATCGGCCACCATCAGGCGATACCCGTGGCGGCGCAGGGTGGACACAATTTAGCGCGCACTCGGTTACACACAGGTATCGGATGCCCTATTCAACCCCCTAACGGACCACCTAGTGGATCCCCTAATAGAGATCTGAGTAACTAGGAGTCGTACCCGATGGCTAGGGGGCCGCAGGCCCATAGCGTGATCACCACAGGGGTGAGGGACCGCGCGACCTCACTCGGAATCCCCAGTCGAGACCGCTGAGCACATCGGGAGGCCCAACGATGGTGAGCCCTCAGCACGGTCGGGCCGAGTCCACCACTCCAGACCCCGGGACGCACTCCACCGGCCTTCCGGAAGAGCCGACGCTGTACGAGTTCCTCACGCGCCTCGTCAGCGACCCGGCCGCCCGGTCGGCCTTCGACACCGATCCGCAAGCCACGCTGGATCAGGCCGGACTCGGGGGAATGAGCGCGACGGACGTGCTGCACGCCTCGTCACTGGTCCTCGACTACGCGCCGGTCGAGGTGGTGACGGAATACGGGCGCTCACTCCAGAGCAGCGTCGAGAAGTTCGCTGCGAGCTCCCAGGCCGTCGCGTTCAACCAACTGCATCCCGCACATCCACTAGATCAGGAAGAACAGAGCATGCTGCAGAACAGCCCCGCCCAGCCCGAGGACTTCGGCAAGGACAACGACGTCGACGCCACGCTGCCGGCTCCGGCCCCGGCCCCGTCGAACAACACCGACGTGGACGTCGACATCGAGCAGAACGACTCGCACAACCTGATCAGCATCCACCACGTGCTGAGCGACAACGCGGTCGGCAACGACAGCATCATCGGCTCCGTGGTGGGCAACACCGTCGGCCAGGTCGGCGACAGCCTGGACCTCGGCGACGTCACCACCACCGTCGGCGGTGCGGTCACCGAGATCAACCAGACCGCCAACCACGTCTTCGACACCTCCGTCGACCTGACCGCCGGTGCGGGCTCCCTGGTCTACGGCGACGTGACCAACCTGGTCGGCAACGTCACCACCGGTGACGTGACCAACGTCGTGGGCGACGTCACCAATGTGGCCGGCGACCTCAACCTCGGCAACGTGCTGAACAACGTCACCACCGGTGACGTCACCGAGATCGTCTCCAACGCCCCGGTCGTGGGCGACGTGACCAACGTCGTCAGCAACGCGCCGGTCGTCGGCGACGTGGTGAACAACGTCGCCAGCGGCGACATCACCAACGTCACCGGTGTGGTCGGCGACGTGACCAACGTTGCGGGCGACCTGCCGGTCGTCGGCGAGGTCACCGGCGTGGTCGGCGACGTCGCGGGCAACGTCCCGGTCGTGGGCGACGCGCTGGGCACCGTCGCCGGTGGCGACGTGCACGCCCTGCCGGTCGACGACGTCACCGCCGCGATCCCGGCCGAGCCGGTCGAGGCCGTGACCGACACCGTCGGCAGCCTGCCGGTCGTCGGCGAGGTCGCCGACACCGCCACCTCCGCACTGCCGCTGGACCTGGACGGCCTGCTCTGAACGCAGTGAGCGACTGAATGCCGGGATCCGCCGCGCGCGGATCCCGGCATTTCGCGCATTCCCGCGTTTTTTCCACGACAGCGGGCAACTGAACCACTGTGAGTTCAGCCGTTCGGGTTTATCTCTTCGCGACGGCACGCCACAATCGACGCCGTGATCGAGACGGCGTTGGTGGAACTGATCGATCGCGCGACTGCGGAATGCGCCGAGCAGCAGCGCGCGGATCTGCACAACCGCCTGCGCCAAATCCGCACCCGGGTGCTCGACCCGACGCAGCTCGTGCTGGTCGTCGGCGAGTCCAAGCAGGGCAAGAGCGCGCTGGTCAACGCGATCGTCAACGCCCCGGTGTGCGCCTCCGGCGACGACGTCACCACCGTGGTGCCCACCCTCGTCCGGTACGCCGACGAACCGACCGCGCTGCTCATCGAGCACGAGCCCCGGCAGGGCCCGGCCGCGCTGGACCGCACCCCGGTGCCGGTCGAGCAGGTCCGCGAGCAGCTGGACCGCGCCCTCGCGCTCGGCCGCCCCGTCACCCGAGGCGAAGTGGGCATTCCCCGCGCCGTGCTGAAGAACGGGCTCGCGCTGATGGACACCCCCGGCGTCGGCAGCGTGTCCTCGTCGCTGACCGCCACCACGCTCGCCGTGGTCGCCGAGGCCGACGCGCTGCTGATGGTCTCCGACGCCACCCAGGAACTCACCACCAACGAGATCTCGTTCCTCAAGCAGGCCACCGCGCTGTGCCCGAACGTCGCGCTGGTGCTGCCCAAGATCGACCGCACCCCGCACTGGCGGAAGGTCCTCGAGGTCAACCGCAAGCACCTGGACAACGCCGGGGTGGCGGCCAAGATCTTCCCCGTCTCGGCCAGCATCCGGATGCGCGCGATGCAGGCCAAGAACAGCACGCTCAACACCGAGTCCGGGTTCCCCCCGCTGCTGGAGTTCCTGCAGACCGAACTGGCCGGCAAGCACGAGCAGTCCACCAGGCGGCTGGTCGCGCACAACGTCTCCGAAGCGCTCACCCAGGTCAACGACGCGCTCAAGGCCGAGCTCGCCGCGCAGAACCCGCGCACCGCCGCGGAAACCCTGGTCGAGCTGGAAACCGCGCAGCGCCGCGCCGAGGACCTCCGCCGCGTCTCCAACCGCTGGCAGAAGGCGCTCAACGACGGCATCTCCGAGCTCTACGCCGACATCGAGTTCGACTTCCGCGAGCGCAGCTGGGCGATCCTGCACGAGGTCAACGAGATCTTCGAGACCGCGGACCCGCTGGTGGTCTGGGACGAGTTCCGCGAGTGGCTCGCCGACCGGCTCACCGACGCGATCGTCGAGACCTTCGAGTGGCTGGACGCCCGGCAGGCGCAGCTCGCCGAGGTCGTCGCCGAGGAGATGCGGGCCGAGCACAGCGTGGACAGCCCGGCGCTGGAGAACGTCCAACCGCCCGCCCCGCTCGACGAGGTGCCGGAACCGAAGCTGCCCGCCCGCAGCGAGTACAAGCGGTTCGACCAGTTCCTCACCGGGTTGCGCGGTTCCTACGGCGGCGTCCTGATGTTCGGCATGATGACCTCGATCGGCCTGGGCCTCGGGCTGTTCAACGTGGTGTCCATCTCCGCGGGCGTGCTGCTGGGCATCAAGAGCCTCGACGAGGAGAAGGACTCGCGGCTGCGGCGCCGCCAGACCGAGGTGAAGGGCGCCGTCCAGCGCCACGTCGAGCAGGTCATCTTCCACGTCAACCGGGAGGCCAAGACCGCCATCCGCACCGTGCACCGCGGACTGCACGCGCACTACATGCAGATCACCGAGGACGCGCAGTCCGAGATCAGCCGGGCCATCCAGGAGATCAAGCGCTCCGCCGAGCGCAGCGCGGTGGACCGGGACCAGCGGGCCAAGGAGATCCGGCAGAAGCTGGAGGAGCTCACCTCGCTGCGCCGCCGGGTCACCATGCTCACCCAGAACCGGATCACCGCGGCATGACCGGAGAAGCCCTGCTGGACCGCGCCCGTGCCCTGCTGATCCGCACGATGACCTTCTACCGGGACGACCCGCGCACCTCGACCTGGCTGCGCGGTCGCCTGGAGCGGCTCGAGCAGCCGCTGCGCATCGCGGTCAGCGGGCGGGTCAAGGCGGGCAAGTCGACGCTGATCAACGCGCTGGTCGGCGCCGAGCTCGCCCCGACCGACGCGGAGGAGCGCACCCAGGTCAGCACCTTCTACCAGTACGGGCCGGAACCGAAGATCCTGGTGCACACCCCGCACGGCACGGTGCAGAACGTCCCGGTGACCACGCTGGACGCCAGCACCATCCGCGACCTGCAGCACTGGCGGCCCGACGAGGTGTCGCGGCTGGTCATTGAATCGCCCACGCCCGGGCTGCAGGCCATCACGCTGATCGAGACGCCGGGCGTGGCCTCGGCGGCGGTGCAGGAGACCGGGCGGTCGGCGCTGGCGCAGATCCTGTCCGAGGCGGACGCCGTGCTGTACCTGACGCGCTACCCGCGGCAGACCGACCTGCAGTTCCTGCAGTCGGTCAACGAGCTGCACACCGCCCGCAGCGTCCCGATCAGCACGATCGTCGCGTTCTCCCGCGCCGACGAGACCGGCAGCGGCGGGCCGGACGGGTTGCAGGCGGCCGAGCGGATCGCCGAGAGCTACCGCAACGACCCGACGCTGCGCTCGTTCGCGCAGCACCTCATCCCGGTGGTCGGGCTGCTCGGGCAGGCGGTGGCGACCATGACCGACGAGGAGTTCACCGCGCTGGGCAACCTGGCTCGGCTGTCCCAGAACGACCTGGAAGCGCTACTGCTGTCCGCGGACCGGTTCATCAACAGCAAGATCGAGTCGACGCCCGCGGCGATCCGGCAGCGGCTCTTCGAGCGGTTCGGGCAGTTCGGGCTCGGGCGTGCGCTGACGCTGCTGCGCAGCGGGGTTTCGGAACCGAAGAAGCTGCGATCGGCGCTGCTCGACGAGAGCGGCCTGAACTCGTTGCAGGAGACCCTGCATCAGCAGTTCGTGGAGCGGCAGGACGCGCTGCGCGCCCGGTCCGCGATGCTGGCCGTGGACATGGTGCTGCGCGCCAACCCCCGCCCAGGGGTGCAGCAGCTGCAGGGCGAGTTCGAGCGGCTGCTGGCCAACGCGCACGAGTGGGACGAGTTGCGGCTGCTGTCGGCCCTGGACTCCGGGCAGGTGCGGTTCAGCCGCCCGCTCCAGGCGGAGGCGAAGCGGCTGCTGGGCGCGTTCGGCAGCAGTCCGCAGGAGCGGCTGGGCCGCGACGGGAACGCGCTGGCGGTGGACTTGACCGACGAGGCGGCGGCCGCCCTCTCCCGCTGGCGCCAGCAGGCGGTGAACCCGCTGCACGACCGCGTCCACCGCGAAGCGGTCCGGACGGTCCTGCGCAGCTGCGAACGCCTGGTGGTCAACCAAGCCCACGCGCCGCAGCGCCCGGCGCAGGCGGGGCAGGCGCAGCAGGCGGGGCAGGCGCGGCAAGGGGCTCAGCCCCAGCAGGCGGTCACCCCCCAGCAGGCGGCTCAGCACCAGGCCTCGCAGGCGCAGCAGGCGGCCCAACACCAAGCCGCGCAGCCGCAGCGGCGGCATGCTCAACCGACGCGTTCCCAGGACAGCTACCCGCGACCAGGGCAGCCGCAGACGGTGGTGCAGCCACAACCGGGTGCGCAGCCGCAGCACGGTGCGCAGCCGCAGCACGGTGCGCAGCCGCAGCACGGGCAGCAACGCCAAACGGGTCGCCGACGGGCCGCGCAGCACCAAGCTCCAACCCGGGTGGTGGAAGTGCCGCAGAACCCTCCGGCGGAGCAAGGGCCCGAGGACACGCCAGGAGCGCACTCACGCCATTGATGTCCACAGTGGATTGAGAGTGGCTGGCGCTCCCGCGCTCCGCGCACTCGCGCACCGATCCCGCACGACGGCGGGGACACCGGTCCGGGACCCGACGGCTTGCTTGGAGGGATGCAGTGGACATCGTCCAGCGTGCGTACGACCACTGGGACGTGACCGAGCTCGTCGGACGTCTGCAGGCCGAGTACGCGCTGATCTACGACGCACCGGACGACGCACCGGTGCGCGCCGCCCAGTTCAGCCCGCCCGCCGGGAGCTTCTGCGTCGGTTACGAACGCGAAACCGCCGTGGCGATGGGAGGGTGGCGCCACCTCGGCGGCGGCCGCGCCGAGCTCAAGCGGATGTACGTCCCCGACGAGCACCGGGGCAACGGCTACTCGCGGAAGATCCTCACCTGGCTGGAGGACTCGGCGGCTGCGGACGGCGCGGTGGAGATGGTGTTGGAGACCAACGAGCGCCACCCGGCGGCGCTCGCCCTGTACCGCTCGGCCGGGTACACCCAGGTCGAGGCGTTCGGCTACTACGCCGACGACCCGCTCTCCGTCCACCTGGGCATCCGGCTGCCACGCCCGGCCTAGGGCCGGAACGGGCCGCACCACGTCGACCACCCGCGGTGCGGCACCGTGCGGCTACGACCTCCCCAGCTCAAGCAGGCCCTGGCTGGCTCACCCCGGCCAGCGCCTCCACCTCGCCGATTCCGCCGTGAACCCGATTCAGCTCCGGTGCGGATAACAGGATGTACGAGGACGGACGGCGAAGGGCACCCATGAGCTCACCAGCGCTCGACGGAGAGGTCGAGGACGACGCGTCGATCATCGGGAGGTCGGCGCGGGACCCGGACTGCTTCGCCGTGATATTCGACCGGCACGCGGCGGTGATCCACCGGTACCTGGCCCGCCGCGTCGGCGGGGACTTCGCCGACGACCTGGTGGCCGAGACGTTCCTGGTCGCGTTCGGCAAGCGGCAGCGCTACGACCTGGCACGGCGGGACGCCAGGCCGTGGCTGTACGGGATCGCGACGAAGGTGGTCAGCCAGCACCGGCGGCAGGAGGAGCGCGCGTACCGGTACCGCAACGCCATCGCGCCGGTGCCGGACGAACTGGGCCACGCCGAGCGGGTCGCCTCGCAGGTCAGCGCGCAGGCCATGGGGCCGCTGCTCGGTGCCGCGCTGGCGAAGCTGGCCCAGCGGGACCGCGACGTGCTGCTGCTCGTCGCCTGGGAGGACCTGTCCTACGAGGAGGTCGCGGCGGCGCTGGGCATCCCGGTCGGCACCGTGCGGTCGCGGCTGAACCGGGCGCGCAAGAAGACCCGTGCCGCGCTCACCACTCGGAACCGCACGTCGAAACTCTCGGAGGTTGTGCACAGTGGACGTTGACGAGATGGAGCTGGTCAAGCACTTCAAGGGCTCCGCGCAGCTCCCGGACCAGCAGCAGCTCGCGCCCGCGCGCCACCGCCTGATCGCTGCGGCGGTCGAGGAGCGGACCGGCACTGCGCCCGCGAGGCTGGGGCGGGGACGGCGGCTGGTCTGGCCGACCGCGGTGACGGTCGGACTCGCCGCGACCATCTCCGGCATCTTCGCGCTCACGCCGGTCGGCGAGGTCGGCGGCCAGACCCCGGTCGCCAACGCCGAAGCCGCCCAGGTGCTCCAGAGCGCTGCCGACGCGGCGCTGCAGCGCCCCGACACCCCGCCGCAGCCCGACCAGTTCATCTACCTGCGGTCCGAGACCCTTACCGGCCCCCGCGAGGCGTGGTTGTCGGCCGACGGAACCCGCGAGGGCCTCTACGTGGAGGGCGACGGGGCCCCCGGGAAGCTTCCTGGCTGCTCCGGCTCGGCGTACCAGGAGTCACCGGACACCCCGGCGGACACCGGGCGCTGCACCCCGGAACCCCACTACGACCCGAGCCTGCCGAGCGACCCGGACGAGATGATGTACTACCTGCAGGATCCGGAGCGCGCCCGCGACCCCAACGCGGTCGGGGTCATCCGGCAGCTCCTCACCGAGTCGTACATGCGGCCGGAGGCGATGGCGGCGCTGTTCGAAGCCGCCGCCAAGATCCCCGGCGTCGCCGTGGTCCCCGATGCCAAGGACCCGAGCGGCAGGTCTGGCATCGGCGTCTCCCTGCCCAACCCGGACGGCCCGCCGGAGGTGCTGATCTTCGACCGGAACAGCTATGCGTTCCTCGGCACGCAGAACAGCGCCCAGCTGGAGTTGTACATCACCGACCAGCCCGGGCACCGGCCGCGCTGAGGCCCCGGTGGGGCGGAGGTCCTGGGAGTCGGGGGCTCCCAGGACCTCCGCGCGTGGTGGTGCCGCAGTCAGCAGCGGTGGGCCGAGTTGCTCAGCCCGGTTCCGGGGCGATCAGCCCTGGACCTTGTCGGCGATCTTGTCGCCGGTGTCCTTGTCGACGCTGCGCCAGTAGTCCAGCGCCTTCTCCAAGATCGGCTTGGTCACCCCCTTCTTGAGGTGACCGGCCACGTTGTCCACGAACCGCGCCCGCTCCTCGTCGCTGAAGACGGTGCGGACCAGCGTGCCCGGCTGGCCGAAGTCGTCGTCCTCGGCGTGCAGCCGGTACGCCGAGCGGATGACCTCCTGCTCGACCCCGGCGGCCGAGTCGTCGGCGCCGTGGGCCGCCTCGGCGCGGGGGCCGCCGTAGGAGTTCGGCGCGTACACCGGGTCGTGGTCGAAGCTGAAGCGCATCGACCCGTCCTTGGCGTAGCTGTTCACCGGCGCGACCGGGCGGTTGACCGGCAGGTCCATGTAGTTGGTGCCGATCCGGTAGCGGTGCGCGTCCGGGTAGGAGAACAGCCGACCCTGCAGCATCTTGTCCGGCGAGGCGCCCACGCCCGGCACCATGTTCGACGGCTCGAACGCGGCCTGCTCGATCTGCGCGAAGTAGTTCTCCGGGTTGCGGTTCAGCACGAGCCGGCCGACCTTGATCAGCGGGTAGTCGCCGTGCGGCCACACCTTGGTCAGGTCGAACGGGTTGAACCGGTAGTCCGCGGCGTCCTCGAACGGCATGACCTGCACGTAGAGCGTCCAGCTCGGGTACTCGCCGGACTTGATCGCGGTCCACAGGTCGCGGATGTGGTGGTCGGCGTCCTCACCGGCCATCCGGTCCGCCTCCGCCTGGGTGAGGAAGTCGTGGCCCTGGTCGGTCTTGAAGTGGTACTTGACCCAGAACTTCTCGCCGGCCGCGTTGATCCACGAGTAGGTGTGCGAGCCGTACATGTTCATGTTGCGCCAGGTGCGCGGGATGCCGCGGTCACCCATCAGCCAGGTCACCTGGTGCGCCGACTCCGGGCACTGGGTCCAGAAGTCCCACTGCATGTCGTGGTCGCGCAGGTGGTTGTCGGCGCGGCGCTTCTGCGAGCGGATGAAGTCGGGGAACTTGATCGCGTCGCGGATGAAGAACACCGGGGTGTTGTTGCCGACGAGGTCGTAGTTGCCCTCGCTGGTGTAGAACTTGATCGCGGTGCCGCGCGGGTCGCGCCAGGTGTCGGGCGAACCCAGCTCCCCGGCGACCGAGGAGTAGCGGACCAGGGTCTCGGTCCGGGTGCCCGGCTGGAACACGGCGGCCTTGGTGAACTGGCTGACGTCCTCGGTGACCTCGAAGAAGCCGAACGCGCCACCGCCCTTGGCGTGCACCACGCGCTCGGGCACCCGCTCGCGGTTGAACTGCGCGTTCTTCTCGATCAGGTAGTGGTCCTGGAGCAGGACGGGTCCGTTCGGGCCGACGGTCAGCGAGTGGTCGTCGCTGGCCACCGGGATACCGGCGTTGGTCGTCGTGGGTCGTGCCGAACTCACGATCGTCCCTCCTCGTGGTGGTGGCTGGGTTCCTCCGGCCCGGGTGCCGAGGTCCGGCATTCGGGGCAGTACCCCCAGAACACGACTTCCGCCTCGTCCACCAGGTAGCCCGCGGTGGTCGAGGGCGCCAGGCACGGCGCGGCGCCGTGGACGCAGTCGACGTCCTCGGTCCGACCGCACCTCCGGCACACCAGGTGGTGGTGGTTGTCGGCGGTCCGCGTTTCGAACCGGGCGGGGTGCCCGGCGGGCTCGATCCGCCGCAGCAGCCCGGCGCCGCTGCACGCGTGGAGCACGTCGTAGACGGCCTGCGTGGACACCGATCCGAGTTGCTGCCGGACCGCGGTCGTCACCTGGTCCGCGGTGGAGTGCGGGTGCTCCGCCAGCCACCGCAGCACCGCGAGCCGTGGCTTGGTGACCCGCAGTCCGGCGGCTCGCAGCCGCTCGGGCAGGTCTCCCGCACTCCCCGCGGTGTTGCCGTTGGTCGCGCTGAGGGTCATGGCGTGTGCCAGTCTGCCACGCACAAACTGGAATGAGTCAAGAAAACACTCGGAAGTGTTGTCCGGCTCATCCACCGCCGCTGGCGGCCGACTGGCTTCAAAGTGGCAGGTCGCGCAGGGTTTCGTAGACCTGTTCCAGCACCGCGCGGCGGCGCGCCAGCAGACGCGCGGCCTCCTGGTCTGGCACCACGCGGTCGCCCGGCAAGACCAGCTCGGCGGCACGCTCCAGCGAGTCGAACGCACCCAGCGCCCGCCATCCGAGCAGCACCGCACCGAGCCCGGAGCCGCCGCTGCCCTCCGCCAGGCCCAGCTCGATGTCCATCGCCGCCGCGATGGCATCCGCCCACACCCGGCTCCGGAAGCCACCGCCGGTGGCCCGCACCGCGCGCACCTCCGCACCGGAGTCGCGCACCGCGTCGAGCACCAGCGCGAGCTGCTGTGCCACGCCCTCGACCACCGCGCGGGTCATCTCGGCACGCCCGTGCGAGCGCCGCAGCCCCAGGAACGAGCCCGTCAGGCCCGGCTCCCACCACGGCGCGCGCTCACCGAGCAGGTACGGCAGGGCGACCAGCCCCTCCGCACCGGGCGGCACGGCCGCGGCTTCCTCCAGCAGGTCCGCCACGTCCACGCCGAACGCCTCGGAGGCCCACTGGGCGACGACCGCACCGTTGCTCACGGCACCGCCGACCACCCACAGCCCGTCGGCCAGCGCGTAGCTGAAGGTCCGGCACCGCTCGTCCACGCCGGGCTTGTCCCGGGTCACGCGGAGCGCCCCGCTGGTGCCCAGCGACAGCGCGGCCACCCCGGGCTGGACCGCGCCGACACCGAGGTTGGCCAGCGGGCCGTCGCCGCCACCGAGCACGACCGGCAGCCCCGCTGGCAGCCCCACGGCCTCGGCCACCTGCGGTTCCAGCGGCATGGTCGTGGTCGGCGAGCAGGTCTCCGGCAGCTGGTCGGCGCGGATGCCCGCGACCTCCAGCGCCGGTTCGTGCCACCGCAGCGTCGACATGCCCTGCAGCCCGCTGCCGGAGCTCAGCGAGTACTCGGTGACGAATGCCCCGACGAAGTCGGCGACGACGAAGTCCTTCAGCGCGCACCAGCGCACCACGTCGCTGGTCAGGTCGGAGCGGCTGCCGGTCAGCCAGGCCAGCTTCACCATGACCGACTGGGTGTGCACCGGCGTCCCGGTCGCCCGGTGCAGCGCGGCGGCGGCCTCGTGGTCGGCCCGGAGCCGCGCCGCGACCTCGGCGGCCCTGGTGTCGGCCCAGTTGAACGCCGGGGTGGCCGGAGCACCGGACGAGTCGAGCCCGACGAGCGTGTGCATGGCGGTACTGAACGACAGCCCGGCCACCTCGTGCCCGTACTCCTCCGCCCAGGCCACGCACTCCGCCAGCGCCTCGATCGCGGCGTCCCGCACCTGCGCGGCGTCCTGCGTCGCCTCGCCGGTGTCGTCGGTCTGCAGCGGGTATCCGCGCTCGGTCTGGTGCAGCACCTGGGCGTCAACGCCCGCCGCGACGACCTTGGTCGCCGTGGTGCCGAGATCGATGCCGAGGACAACCGGGGCAGCACTCATGCCCCCCAACCTATCCGCCGAACGCAGCAACCAGTCCGCTCAGGGCACGGCGCCGGGGCGCCGGAAGTCCACGTCAAGGCACGCGCACGGACCCGGTCACCACGGACTGGCCGCCACCGCGCCAGGCGATGCGGTACACGTCACCCACCGGCTGGAAGTCGTTCAGCAGTCCTCGTAGCGGTTCGCAGTGGCGCGAGCGGTCTTCCGACAGCGCCGTGGATTCGTCCAGGATCAGCAGTTCTTCGGGCCATGCGTTGTTTTTCATGGGTCCACTGTGGCGCGCGGGGCTGGAGTGTTCAAGCAGATCCGGCGATGAACGCACGTTCGAATGAACTTTGAATCCGTTGTCCCGCAACGAAAAGCGCCTCCCTCCCTGGCCGGGAGGAAGGCGCCTGTCGAGCCGGAGGGGCTTACTTCGCGAGGGTTTCGGCGATCTCGTAGGTGTTCAGCGCCGCGCCCTTGCGGAGGTTGTCACCGCAGACGAAGAAGTCCAGCGTGTTCGGGAAGTCCAGCGCCTGGCGGACGCGGCCCACGTAGGTCGGGTCCTCGCCGACCACGCCGGCCGGGGTCGGGAACACACCGTTGTCGTGGTCGTCCTGCAACACGATCGTCGGCTGGGCCTCGAACAACCGGTGCGCCTGCTCGACGGACACCTCGCGCTCGAAGGTGGCGTGCACCGCCAGCGAGTGCGTGGTCACCACCGGCACCCGGACGCAGGTCGCGGAGACCTTCAGCTCCGGGATGCCCAGGATCTTGCGGGACTCGTTGCGGACCTTCAGCTCCTCGGAGGTCCAGCCGTCGTCCTTGCGCGAGCCCGCCCACGGCACCACGTTCAGCGCCAGCGGGGCCTTGAACGGCGTCTCGGCGGGCAGCCCGGCCGCGGCCAGCGCCTCGGCGACGTCACCGGCGCGCGCCCCGACGCCCTTGCCGGCCACCGCGGCGATCTCCGCCTGCAGCCGGTCGATGCCTTCCTGACCAGCACCGGAAGCGGCCTGATAGGAGGAGACGACCAGCTCGCGCAGGCCGAACTCGCGGTGCAGCGCGCCCAGCGCCGCCATCATCGACAGCGTGGTGCAGTTCGGGTTGGCGATGATGCCCTTCGGCCGCTCGTGCACCTTCTCGGCGTTGACCTCGGGCACCACCAGCGGCACGTCCGGGTCCATCCGGAACGCCCCGGAGTTGTCCACCGCGACCGCGCCGCGCTCGGCGGCCACCGGGGCCCACTGCGCGGAGACCTCGTCCGGCACGTCGAACAGCGCGATGTCCACGCCGTCGAACGCCTCCGGCGCGAGCTCCACGACGGTGCGCTCCTCGCCGCGCACGGTGATCTTCTTGCCCGCGGAGCGGGCCGAGGCGATCAACCGGACCTCTCCCCACGGCACGGATTCGCGGTTGTTGATGATGTCGATCATCACGGTGCCGACCGCGCCGGTCGCACCCACGATTGCCAGCGTCGGCGCCATCAGCGACCACTCCCCGCGTAGACGACGGCTTCCTCGTCGCCACCGAGCTCGAACGACTCGTGCAGCGCACGCACCGCGTCGTCGAGCTGGGTGTCGCGGATCAGCACCGAGATGCGGATCTCCGAGGTGTTGATGATGTCGATGTTCACCCCGGCGTTGGACAGCGCCTCGCAGAAGGTCGCGGTGACACCCGGGTGCGAGCGCATCCCGGCGCCGACCAGCGAGACCTTGCCGACCTGGTCGTCGTAGACGACCTGCTCGAAGCCGAGCTCGTCCTTGATCTTCTCCAGTTCGGCGACGGCCACCGCGCCGTTGCTGCGGGCCACCGTGAAGGTGATGTCGGTGAGCCCCGAGGCGGTGCTGGAGACGTTCTGCAGCACCATGTCGATGTCGATCTCGGCGTCGGCGACCACGCGGAAGATGCGACCCGCGACGCCGGGGTTGTCGGGCACACCGCGCACGGTGACCTTCGCCTCCGACCGGTCGTGCGAGACGCCGGTGATCATGGCCTGTTCCACGGTGAGGTCCTCCACTGAGCCGGACACGGTCGTACCGGGCTTGGGCGAGTAAGAAGAGCGGACGTGCAGCGGCACGCCGTAGCGGCGGGCGTACTCCACCGCGCGCAGGTGCAGCACCTTCGCGCCGGTGGCCGCCATCTCCAGCATCTCCTCGTAGGTGATGCGCTCCAGGTGCTTGGCGTCGGGCACGATGCGCGGATCGGCGGTGTAGACGCCGTCGACGTCGGTGTAGATCTCGCACACGTCGGCGTTCATGGCCGCCGCCACCGCGACCGCGGTGGTGTCCGAGCCGCCGCGACCGAGCGTCGTGATGTCCTTGGTGTCCTGCGAGACGCCCTGGAAACCGGCGACCAGCACGACCTGCCCCTGGTCCAGCGCCTCCTGGACGCGACCTGGGGTGACGTCGATGATCCGGGCGTTCTGGTGCGCCGAGGTGGTGATCACCCCGGCCTGCGACCCGGAGAACGAGCGGGCCTCCGCGCCGAGCGACTCGATGGCCATCGCGACCAGCGCGTTGGAGATCCGCTCCCCGGCGGTCAGCAGCATGTCGAGTTCGCGCTCCGGCGGGGCCGGGTTGACCTGTTTGGCGAGGTCGAGCAGCTCGTCAGTGGTGTCTCCCATCGCCGAGCACACGACCACGACGTCGTTGCCCGCTTTGCGGGTCTCGACGATGCGTTCGGCGACCCGTTTGATGCGATCGGCACTCTCGAGCGAGGAACCGCCGTACTTCTGGACGACGAGCGCCACGTGAAACAAACCTCCTCGACCGCTGCGGTCGTCCCGGGCACGGGTTGTCCCCGCACTGACACCGGGTGAACGAAGAGCGCCAACGCACTGCGGCGCGTCGGGTTGCCCCAGCGACCGAGCAGTCGGCAGCGTCGGCCGTACCGGCCGAAACGGCCTTCTACCAGGTCGCTCCGCTGCCGGATTAGCCTACCGAACCGATACCGCCCGACCCCAGCCCCAACGTCCGCCACTACCCTGTGAACCTCGATTGTCGACAAGCGCGGAGGACTGGGTTGCCCACCACTCCAGGTGCGCTCGAGCCACCTCTGGGAAGTTCCGGAAACATCCCCGCTCAACAGCGGAAACAATCCGAGGCCAACCCCTTGGGGCGGCTGTTGGAGGGATCACCCCGGCAGCGTCGGCTGATCACCGCCGCCGCGCCAGCTGTGGTTTACCTCGCAATCCGGCTGGTCGGCCTGCTGGTGCTGGCGTGGTTGTCGGCGGCCAACGACGAGTCGATCCTGGACAACCTGACCGCCTGGGACGGGCAGTGGTACCTGGAGATCGCCCAGCACAGCTACGACGGCGTGAACCCGAGCATGGTGGACGGGTTCGGCAACCGGTACCCCGAGACGCCGTTGGCGTTCTTCCCCGGCTACCCGTTCCTGATCGTGGCGTTCTCGCTGGTCCCGGGGGTGAGCGCCACCGGGGGCGCGATCACCGCGAGCCTGGCCTGCGGGGTGGCCGCGGCCTACGGGCTGGCGCGGTTGGGGCGCCGCGTCGGCGGCTCCGAGGGCGTCGGGCTGCTGCTGGTGGTGCTGTTCGCCGCCGCCCCGATGTCGGTGGTGCTGTCGATGGCCTACTCCGAGGCGCTGTTCTGCGCGCTGGCCATCTGGGCGTTGATCGGGGTCATCGAGCGCAACTGGCTGCTGGCCGGGCTGTGCTGCTCCGCAGCTGGCCTGGTGCGACCGACCGCGGCGGCGCTGATCGGCGTGGTGGGGCTGGCCGCGCTGGTCGCCATCGTGCAGCGCAGGGACACCTGGCGGCCGTGGCTGGCGATGCTGCTCGCGCCGAGCGGGATGTTGCTCTACGTCGGCTGGGTGGGCATCCAGACCGGCAGCCTGACCGGGTACTTCGCGCTCCAACAGCGCGGGTGGTCGTCGCACTTCGACGGCGGCTTCGCCACCGGCAAGTTCATCCTGGAGTCGCTGACCACGGAGAAGTCGGTCTTCGAGACGTTCACGACGTGGGTCGTGCTGGCCGCGCTGGTGCTGATGGTGCTGTGCTTGCGGCAGGGGCTGCCGTGGCCGCTGCTGCTGTTCGCGGTCGCGGTGCTGGTGCTGGACCTGGGTTCGGACGGCTTGATGTACTCGAAGGTGCGCCTGATGCTCCCGGCGTTCCCGCTGCTCATCCCGGTGGCGATCGGGTTGGCGCGGCGCCGGACGACCACGGCGGTGACCACCGCGGTGCTGCTGGTGTTCTTCGGCTCGTGGTTCGGCGCCTACTCGCTGACGGCCTGGCAGTACGCGATCTGAGTGGACCACGCCCCGCCGGACCGCGGGGCGACGACCTGGGAGGTGTCCGGTGACCGCTGAGGACCACACGGTCGAGGTACCTGCGAGCAAGCCCGCGCAGACGTCGGTCCCGGTGCACCCGCTGCTGGCCGAGCGCTGGAGCCCGCGCGCGCTGGACCCGGCGACGACGTTGAGCGACGAGCAGTTCACCGCGCTGTTCGAGGCGGCCCGGTGGGCGCCGTCGTGGGGCAACACCCAGCCCGCGCGCTACCTCGCGGCGCGGCGCGGCGAGCCGACCTTCGACCGCATCCACGGCACGTTGTCGCGCGGGAACAAGGGCTGGACCAGCAACGCCGCCGCGTTGGCGATCGGCGTGGCGCGGGTGGTCGACGAGGACGGCGAGCCGATGCCCTACGGCGAGTACGGCTTGGCGCTGGCCACCCAGAACCTGGTGCTGCAGGCCGTCGCGGAGGGGCTCCACGGGCACCAGATGGCCGGGTTCGACCGGGACGCGGCGCGCGCCGAGTTCGGCATCCCGGCGGAGTTCGAGCCGGTCGTTGCGGTCGCGATCGGCGGCCTGGGCAGCGTGGCGGGCATGCCGGAGCGGCTGCGCGAGAAGGAGCTGCGGCCCCGCACCCGCAAGCCCCTCGCCGAGCTGGTCTTCACCGACTCGTGGGGCCAACCGCGGTTCTGAGCTGGTCGGCGGTGCTGACCGGAACCGCCTGCTCGCCGACCTCCGCCAGGCCTGCGCCGGAACGGCCGCCGAGCAGAGCTACGACCCCGCACCGGTTCCCCGAGCAGGAGTGATCAGCCGCCGGGCGAGGAGGCCATTGATCCCCGGGATCACGGCGAGCCATCGAGCGCTCGGCGGGGCCGGGACGAGGAAGGTCGCCGCGATGACGAGCAGGTAGGCCATGCCGTGGAGCGGCCCCAGCAGGGACGACATCGCGCTCACGTGCACCGTGGCCAGGTTGATCAGCAGGAGTGCGAGGGTCGCGGTCTCGGCCGCGGTGGAGATCCGGAGGGTGCGCACTCAGGCTCCCGTGGTCGAGCCGGGGCGGACGATCATGAGGACCACCACCACGGCCCAGAGGACGTTGAAGATCCCGGTCGTCATGGCCAGGCGGGTCACCGTGCTCGGCCGGTCGAGCAGGCGGCGTTGCGCGGGCAGGACCACCAGGGCGAGGACGGCGGCCGCGATGGCGGTGAGCGCGATCGACGCGAGTAGCCAGGCATCGGTCAGCACTCCGAGCTGCGCGCCGGTGGCGACCCCGAAGACCGGGACCGCGACCCCGAACACGGCATAACCACGGCAGGTGCGGTGCAGCACCCTGGCGATCGCGGCGGAGCGCTCGTCGGCCTGCGTGGCGAAGCGCGGGAACATCGAGGCGGCGACGGCGATCGGTCCGACCGCCAGGATCGCCGCGATCACGTGGATCGACAGCAGCAACTTGGTCACGGGGCCCCTCCAATACGTTGCCTGCCAACATATACGGACGGCTGATCAATGTGTAGGCTGTCGACTCATGAGGGCTGATGCGGTGCGAGGGCACCTGGACGGACTGCTGCTCTCGGTGCTCGAATCGGGCCCCATGCACGGCTACGCGATCATCACCGCCGTCCAGCGCCGCAGCGGCGGCGCGCTGGCGCTGCGCACCGGCACGATCTACCCGGCGCTGAACCGGTTGGAGCGCCTCGGGTTCCTGCGCAGCACCTGGCAGTCCATCGGCGAGCGGCGACGGCGCTGCTACGAGCTCACCGACTCCGGCCGCCGCGGCCTGGCCACCGAGCGCAGCGCGTGGGACGAGTTCACCAGCGCGATCGGTGCAGTGCTCAACCCCGGGCGCGCGACATGAGCGATCCCGTGGAGCAATACGCCGCAGAACTCTCCGCAGCACTGCGCGGACCGACCCGGGCCAAGTCCCGGATGATCGAAGAGGTCCGCGACGGGCTCACCGAGACCATCGCGGCCCACACCGAGCACGGCCTGCCGCACGAGCAGGCCGTCTCGCGCGCGCTGCGCGAGTTCGGCACCATCGACGAGCTCGTGCCGAGCTGCCAGGAAGAACTGACCATCGCCCAGACCCGGCACGCCGCGGCCAAGCTCGTCTTCGTGGTCGGCTTCCTGCTCGCCTGCGGCCACGTGGTCTGGACGGTCGGCGGCTGGCAGCTCCCGGCCGCGGCGCAGATCCTGATCGGCATCGCGGCGGTGGCGGCCACGCTCGCCGCCGCAGCGCTCGTCGCCACCGGCATCCTCACCCGCTGGGTCCCGGCCCCGGCGGGCCTGACGACCCTGGTCGGCTGGGCGAGCAGCACCGCGAGCGTGGCCATGCCGTTCGCCGCGATCGCGCTGTCGACGACCGCACCGCTGGACACCACGTGGTCGTCGATCGGGCTCACCGCTGCGGTCGCGGTGGGCACGCACGTGCTCCTGGCCGCATCGGCCCGCAGCTGCCGGGAGTGCGCCCGGCTCCCCGTCGGAGAACCTCAGCTCTGAGCGGCTCTGACGCAGCGATCGGCCAAGGCGGCGAAGGCGTCCTTCAGCTCCGGCGGGCCGATGACCTCGACGTCCGCGTCGAACCTGGCGATGGTGGCCGCCAACCCGAACCAGGACCACGAGCCGAGGACGAGGCGGCAGCGGTCCGGGCCCAGCTCCTCCACCACGCCACCACTGGTGAACCGGGACACCGTCGCCGCAGGGCGACCGAGGACCACCTCCCCGCGGCAGGGCCAGTTCCCGGCGCCGTCAGTGCCCTTGAACCGGTTGAGGACGAAAGCCGCGACATCTCCCCCCGGCACCTCTCGCGGCGTGAAGCGGGGGCCGGTCGGGATGCGCGGGCTGATCCGGTCCACGCGGAAGGTGCGCCAGTCGTCGCGGTCGAGGTCCCAGGCGACGAGGTACCAGCGCCTCCCCCAGGTCACGAGGTGGTGCGGTTCCACCCGGCGCGGATCGCCGGAGGCGTAGTCGAAGCGCAGCACCTCGCGGGCGCGCACAGCCGCGCCCACCGCGAGCAGAACGCCGCTGTCGACCTGCGGAGCCGGGCTGGGAACGGCGGTGACCTGCAGTGCGTCGATGCGGCTG
The DNA here is from genome assembly GCF_040300525.1 of Saccharopolyspora sp. NPDC000359. NCBI lineage: Bacteria > Bacillati > Actinomycetota > Actinomycetes > Pseudonocardiales > Pseudonocardiaceae > Saccharopolyspora > Saccharopolyspora sp. NPDC000359. Next base: position 91,710 of record NZ_JBEPDU010000006.1, read on the forward strand.
CGCAGTCGTGCGGGCATGACCTGCCGGATGGTGTTCAGCGCGCGGATCGCGGATTCCTCGATGCCCGCCCCGGAGGTCGTGGCGATCTGCAGCGCGAGGGCCAAGGCGATCGCCTGCTCGTCGTCGAACAGCAGCGGCGGGAGGTCCGCGCCGGGTTCGAGCCGGTACCCGCCGTCCGGCCCCTTGCTGGCCGCGATGGGGTAGCCGAGCTCGCGCAGGCGGTCGACGTCGCGCCGCACCGTGCGCGGGCTGACCCCGAGCCGCTCGGCCAGCAGCGCACCCGGCCAGTCCCGGCGGGCTTGGAGCAGCGAGAGCAGTGCCAGCAAGCGCGCTGATGTTTTCGGCATGGTCCTCATGTTGCCGGGAGAAGCGGACACAACCTGTCCTCTTCGCCTGCCACCGTTGGTCCCATGACCGAACTCGATGCTGAGCGCACCGACCTGATCAACGCGCTCGCCACTGCCCGATCCGCCCTGACCGGCACCGTCCGCGGCCTCAGCGACGAACAGCTCGGCGAGCGGCCCACCGTGAGCTCGCTGTGCCTGGCTGGCCTGCTCAAGCACGTCACTTCCATGGAGGAGTCGTGGCTGCGCTTCGTCCTCGAAGGTCCGTCGGCGATCAGCTTCGACCTACCCGACGGCGTCACCTGGGCGGACCTGCAGTCCGGAACTGCCAGCGAGCTCCCGCAGTGGGCCATCGACCACCAGAACGAATTCCAGATGCTGCCCGGCGACACGAGGACCGGGATCCTCAAGCGCTACGAGCAGGTCGCCGCCCGCACCGAGGAGGTCATCGCGACGCTCCCCGACCTGTCCGCCTCCCACCCGCTGCCGGAGGCCCCCTGGCACGAACCGGGTACGTCGTGGAGCGCCCGCCGGGTCCTGTTGCACGTCATCGCCGAAACCACCCAACACGCCGGGCACGCCGACATCCTGCGCGAGACCATCGACGGCCAGCGGACCACCTGAGGGTTTGCAGTTTCAATTGAAACTGCGAATCCCACGCGTGGCGAATCGCAGTTTCAATTGAAACTGTGGCTCTGGCCGAACCCCGTGCACCAACGTGACGAAGACTGAGCTGGCGGGAGATCCCACCACATGACCGTTCTGGACGTCCGGGCGCTCAACCGCGCCACGCTCGCCCGGCAGATGCTGCTCGACCGCTCCCACGCATCGACGCTCGACGCCGTCGCGCACCTGTGCGGCTTGCAGGCGCAGGAACCCCAGGAACCGTTCGTCGGGCTCTGGTCGCGGCTGCGCGACTTCACCCCGGAAACGTTGTCCGATCTGCTGGTGCAACGGCGGGTGGTGCGGCTGCACTTGATGCGCCGCACCGTTCACCTGGTCACGGCCGACGACGCCTTGGCCTGGCGCGGGCGCCACGACGCCATGCTGCGGCAGCGGGTGCTCGGGGTCTACCGCGACGAGCTCGCCGGGGTCGACCTCGAAGAACTCGCTGCCGCCGGGCGTGTGGTGATGGCCGACGGCGAGCCCCGGACGATGCCGGAGATCGCACGGGAAGTCGCCGACCGCTGGCCGGGAGTGGGAACGCGGGCGCTGGGCGAGATGCTGCTCGCCGCGCTCATCCCGGTGGTGCAGCTGCCGCCACGCGGCCTGTGGCGGCAGAAGGGTGGGGCGCGCGCGGCCCTGCTCTCGTCCTGGCTCGGCCGCGAACCCGACCCGCCGTCCGAGAACGGTTCCGACCCTGCCGGTGAAGCTCTGGTCCGCCGCTACCTCGCCGCCTTCGGCCCCGCGACGTCGACCGACCTGCGCACCTGGTGCGGCGTCGCGGGACTGCCGAAGGCGGTGTCCGCGCTCCGGGACGAGCTCGTGTCGTTCCGCGACGAACGAGGCCGGGAGCTGCTGGACCTCCCCGACGCCCCGCGCCCCGATCCCGACACCCCCGCCCCGGTGCGCTTCCTGCCCGCGTTCGACAACGCGATCCTCGGCTACCACGACCGAACCCGCATCATCGACGACGAGCACCGAGGCCTGTCCGTCGCCGGAGAACGCGTCGTCCTGGTCGACGGCCGGGTGGCCGCGACCTGGACCACGGACGGCGGAACCGTCCAGGTCACCCCACTCCACCCCCTCGCGGCCGCCGACCGCGCCGAAATCGCCGAGGAGGGCCAGTCCCTCGCGAAGTTCGTCTCCGACGGCGAAACCACCAACGTCCACATCACCTCGTGAGCGACAACGGTCGCTCAAACCACCGTTGCCACGCACGAGGGGTGGGTAGCAGTCGTGAGCAGGGATGGTTGTTCTTGCGCGCTTTGGCGCTCACGAGGGTGGCCGGTCGGCGCGTGGGGAGGGTGCGTCGCGCCGACCGGCCTGAGAGGGCCGATGCCGTGGGGCGGGGGTTGTCGGCATCGGCCCGGGTTCAGAGGTTCTTGAGGGCTTGGAGGCTTCGGCGTTGGACTTCTGGTGACGGGGTGCTGGGTGGTTGCGGGGATGGTGGGTCCGGTTCGCGGAGGCGGTGGCGACCGGTCCGTTCTCGTTGGCGGCGTTCTGCTTCGACTTGTTCGATGAGCTGCTGGACCGTGAGGGCGCCTTCGCCGCCTCCTGCGCGCTGCGGGCGGTAGGAGCACCACGTCGAGACGAGCAGGATCAGCGCGGCCGCCGGGAGCACGGCGAGGCAAGGCAGGGCGTTGAGCATTCGGGAGTTCCTTCCGGGAGAACCTTTTCCTTCAGCAGTGCGGAGCCCCCGGAGCAGCGGCAACAGCTCAGCGCACTGCTCGAATTCGAACGCACGGCCAGATTGATCACGCACGCAGCGCCGCTGCTGATTCCTGGCTCGCTGCAAAGCACGGCCTACGTCCGCGCGATCATGACCGCCGGTGGAGTGCCTCCGGAAGAAGTCGAGACGCGCATCGCGGTGCGGGTCGGCAGACGCGAGGCCATCATGCGCAAGGACGAGCCCGTCCACCTCAAGGCTGCGATCGGCGAAGCAGCCCTCCGGCAGGTCGTAGGTACGCCGGACGTCATGGTCGACCAGCTCGACCACCTGCTCCAGCTCTCGGACCTCGACAACGTCGACGTTCGCGTCGTGCCGTTCCAGAGCGCCTGGCAACCAGCACTGGAGGGGATCTTCGTGCTGATCGAGTCGGACGAGGCACCGCCCGTCGTGCATCTGGAGAACCGCAGGTCCGGCTTGTTCCTGCACGAACCAGCCGACATCGCCATATATCGCGAAGCCGCTGAGACGGTGTTCAGCACGGCGCTGGTTGCGGCAGAGCCGAAGCTGCACATCGCCAGGGTCCGCAAGGAGACGAAGGCAGAACGATGACTTCAGCAAGCGGATGGCGAAAGTTCAGCTACAGCCAGCACACTGACTCGTGCGCCGAGGTCGGTCGGGTGGCCGGGTGGCCGGGTGGCAGAAGTCGAACCACAGCCAGAACACCGGGGACTGCGTCGAGGTCGGGCACCTCGCGAACTGGCGGAAGTCCAGCTACAGCCATCCGAACGGCAACTGCGTCGAGGTCGGGGAGTTAGCTGGTGGGACTGCTGTTCGGGACACCAAGGACCGGGACGGTGGGTACTTCGTGACGACGCCCCGGGCAGTGGTCGGCCTTCGTCGCCGCCATCAAGGGTGGGCGCTTCGAGAGCTGACCTCACCTCCGGGAGCGAAGGGGTCGTGAGTGCGTAACAGTGTTCCAACCCTGTTTCGCACTCACGACCCACGAGCCGTCCCCCCGTTCGCGTGCCTGACGCCGGACGGGGTCAGCTTTCGGGGCGGGTGAACTCCTCGATCAGGACCGGGTACTGCTCCCCGCCGTGCCCGGCGGCGATCGCGCGGTCGGCCATCGTCTTGATCAGCTTCGGCAGTTCGGTGTTGACGCCCACCGCTTCGGCCTCCTCGACCAGGTGCGCCATGGTCCGCGCTTCGGTCTCCAGCGTCGCGACCTCGGCCGGGAACGCGCCGCGGTCGATCTGCTCGGCGTAGCCCGGCAGCCATTCGGCCACGCCCAGGGCCATCTGCCGCGCGAACACCGCATACGTGGCGGCGTCGACACCAGCTGTCCCAACCATGGCGGTGCCCTGGAGCCAGGCGATCAGGACGCTCCACATCATCGCCAGGCCTGCCACGTCGTACAGCGACGCCAGGCCGGGGTCCTCGCCGAGGTAGGTGGCGACGCCGAGCCCGGCGAGCGTTGCTTCGTGCGCCTCGAAGTCCGACTTCGGCCCGCTGGTGAGGATGATCCCGTCCGGCGTTCCGATCGTCGAGGGGATCGCCATGATCGCGCCGTCCAGGTAGCGGGCTCCGCGTTCCTCCGCCCAGCGCGCGGTTTCCCTGGCCTGGGACGATTCGCCCGAGGTCAGGTTGATCAGCGTCCTGCCCTCCAGCTCGACATCGCTCGCGTCGAGCAGCTCGTGCGCGGCCTCGTAGTCGGTGACGCAGAGGATCGTCACGGAACCGGCCTTGAGCGCCTCGCCGACCGTCGGCGCGAGCCGAGCGCCGTCGGCCACCAGCCGGTCGGCCTTGGCGGTCGTCCGGTTCCACACAGTTGTGGGGTGCCCGCTCTCAGCAGCGCCCCGGCGAGCGCCTGGCCCATCAGGCCGAGTCTGATGACCGCCACGGGGGTGCTGGTCTTGTCGTTCACGACAGCATCATCAACGTTGATACCGGTATGAAGGTCAAGTGCGGATTCGATGCGAATCGGAGAGCTGAGCCGTCGGACGGGCGTCCACGCCCACCAGCTGCGCTACTACGAAGCTCAAGGCCTGCTGGAAGTCGACCGCAGCGCGAACGGCTATCGCGACTACGGCGAGCCCGCCGTGCTGCGCGTGCAGCAGATCAGGCACCTGCTCGACGCCGGGCTGTCCACCGAGGACATCGCCTTCCTGCTGCCCTGCGCCGTCGGCGAAACCCCGGAACTGCTGGGCTGCCCCGAACTGCTGGCCGGGATGCGGTCCCGCCTGCGGCGGATCGACGATCAGATGGACCGCCTCGCCCGATCCCGCAGCGCGCTCGTCGACTACATCGACGCGGCCGAGCGGGTGAGCGACGAGCGCTACCCGCCCTTCGACGGCTCGGAACCCGTGTCCGCCTGGTCCCGATCTATGAGGTGGCCGATCTGTCACGCACCGCCGCGTTGAGCTGACCGTTCCGGATTCCACACCAGCCACTTGTCGGCGATCGCGGCCTCCAGGTCGATACCGTGGAACCTGGCCAGCAGCAACGCCTGGCACACCACGTCGGCCACCTCGTCGCGGAAGTCGCGGCCCAGTTCCTCCGCGCTCTTTCCCTTGGTGCGGGCCTGCCCGGCTTTCATCAGGAACGCCTGGTTCAGCTCGCCGACTTCCTCGTTCAGCTTCAGCAGGAACCACGACGCGTCCCGCTCGAAACCGAGCTTGCGCGCGTAGCGCTCCGAAATCGCCTCGACCTCATCGGTCAACTCGTCCAGGTGCACGGCGGCACGCTAGCCGCGCACCCCGACGCCACCGGTTCAGTGGCAGCAGTCGAGGACCTGCGGCGTCCAGTCCCGGGCGAGGACGTCCACCAGGCCCAGGTCGGTGATCTTGACGCTCGGCGAGACCGCCAGGGTCAGCGTCGAGACGCTCATGAACGGGTTCGCGTGCCGCCAGCCCCACGCCTCGAGCGCTTCGCGCACTCGGCGGCTGCCCGCCACCGCCTCCGCGGTCGGCTCCGCCGACATGACACCTCCGACGGCCAGTGGCAGTCGCGCCACCACACCTTCGGCGTGCGCGACCGCCACTCCGCCGTCGTCGGCCAGCACCGCTTCCGCGGTGGCTCGCATCGCTCGCCGGGAAGTGCCCAGGGTGACGAAGTTGTGGCTGTCGTGGGCGTAGGTCGTGGTCAGCGCGCCGTCGGCCAGGCCCATGCCGATCACCGGGACGCACGAGGTGTTCGGGCGTCCGTGGCGGTTGCGGACCCAGAGCAGCGCGACGTGGCCTTCCCAGCGGACTTCGCCGTCGACGACTTCGAGCTCCACCTCCGCCGGGCGGGTGTAGGTGTCGACCGGGTTCACCTGGAGGGCGCGGAAGCCGTGCGTGCCGTCGGGCAGGTCGAGTCGCCAGCGGAACTCGTCCGGGTCGACCTCGGCGATGTGCACCGAGCCCGCGAAGGGGTGGGTTACCTCGGGTTCGGGGTAGGTCGCGGTGCCGCCGCGGGCGACGACCGAGCCTCCCGCGATCACCGTGTGCACGGCGAAGTCCGCCAGGTCGCCGTCGAGCAGCAGCAGGTCGGCGCGCTTGGACGGGGCGACCACGCCCCGGTCGTGCTTGCGCAGGCGTTGCGCGGGGTTCCAGGTCAGGGCGCGCAGGGCGTCCAGCGCGGGGAGCCCGGCCTCGACGGCCTTGCGGCCGATGTGGTCCAGGTGGCCCTTGGCGGCGATGTGGTCGGCGGCCAGGTCGTCGGTGACCAGGCACAGCGGCGGCAGCTGCGGCAACGCCGTCAACGCGCCGACGACCTCCGGGAGCAGGCACTTCTCCTGCAGCATGACCGTCATGCCGAGGCGGGCCTTCTCCACCGCGATCTCGGGGGTGTTCTTGGTGTGGTCGGAGTCGATGCCGGTGGCCAGGTAGTCGCTGAGCTCCTCGCCGGAGAGGTTCGGGCAGTGGCCGTCGAGGATCGTGCCGCGCTCCCGCGCGACCCGCACGATGTCGTGCATCCGCTGGTCACCGGCCACGACGGCCCGGTAGTCCATGACCTCGGCGAGCGCCGAAACCCCATCCCAGCCCAGGAGCTCGTCGATGTCCTCGGGGTCCAGGTGGGCCCCGGAGTACTCCAGCCCGGCCAGCGCCGGGACGCACGACGGCACGCCCCAGAGCTGGGTCTGCGGGCTGCGCGCGCCTTCCTCGATCATCCACCGCATCGCGGCCTTGCCCGCGACGTTGACGATCTCGTGCGGATCGGCGAGGACCGTGGTGGTGCCGCGCGGCAGGGTCAACCAGGCGAAGGCTGCCGGGGTGGTGAAGGAGCTCTCGACGTGCATGTGCGCGTCGATGAACCCGGGGACGATCAACCTGCCACCGGCGTCGATGACCTCATCGGCCGCCGGCCCGGCCCCGGGCGGCACCACACCGCTGATCACCTCGCCGGTGACCAGCACATCCGCCTCGAACACCTCCCCGGTGAACGTGGAAACGACCCGTCCCCCGGCGATCCGCAGCTCAGCCATACTTCTCCCTCTCCTCACCCCAGGGGTGGTGCGATCTCGGTGCAGATCAGGCGCCTGATCTCCATGGGAATCGCGTACGTAGTCCGGCGTGCAAGGGTTTGACGCACCGAGAACACGCGACTCCCGGACGTCTACCCCGCAGTCGCGGAAGGTCCGCTAGTGGGCGTTGGTCGCGAAGAAGAACACCAGGAACGGCAACAGGATCCACATGCCCAGGTGGATGTCGCGGAACCGCCCCGCCACGACCTTGATCAGCAAGTACGCGGTCAGCGCCGCGGCGATGCCGTTGCCGAAGTTGCCCCAGAAGATCGTGCACGCCACCAGCAGCGTCGCCGGGACCGCCTCGGTCAGGTCGCTGAGGTCGACCTTCTGGAACCCGCGCATCATGCTCAGCCCGACCACCACCAGCACCGGCGCGGTCGCCGCCGACGGGATCATGGTCGCGAACGGCGTCAACAGCAGCAGCACCAGGAACAGCCCGGCGGTGGTCAGCGACGTCAGCCCGGTGCGCCCACCCGCGTCGGACCCGGCCGCCGACTCCGCGTAGGTCGTGACCGACGGGGCGCCGACCAACGAACCGCCGGTGATCGCCACCGAGTCGACCAGGAACGTCCGGTTGATGTCGGACCGCTGGCCAGCCCGCTCGGACAGCCCGATCCGCTCGGTGACCGCGAGCACCACGCCCGTCGCGGAGAACAGCTCCGAGGCGAAGAACGCGAACAGGTACTGCAGGTACTCCGGCTGCAGCGCGCCCCAGAAGTCGATGTCGAAGGCCACCGGGCCGAGCCCGGCCGGGGTCTGGAACCAGTGGTCGGGCAGCTCGGTGACGCCCAGCGGGATGCCGATGACCGTCAACGCCACGATGCCGATCACGAACGCACCGGGCACCTTGCGCGCCTGCAGCGCGGCGACCAGCACGATGCCGCCCAGCGCGAGCAGGACCTCCGGGGAGCCGAGGTCGCCGATCTCCAGGCCGCTCGTGGACGGTTCGAGCATGCCGGAGAGCTTGAAGCCGACGTAGACGATGAACAGGCCGATCGCGGTGCCGATGGCCTTGCGGATGTTGTCCGGGATGACCTTGGCGAGCAGGCCGCGCAGGCCGAGCAGCGACAGCACGAGGATCGCCACGCCGGACCAGAACACCATGCCCATGGCCACCGGGTAGGGCACGTGCTGCTGCTGGATCAGCGTGGCCGCGACGAGCGCGGTGCCGCCGAGGCCCGGCGCGAGCACGAACGGCATGTTGGCGAAGAAGCCGACCGCGGCCGTGGCCAGCACGATCGTCAGGATCGTGCCGGTGGTGGCCGCCTCGTGCGGGACCCCCGCCTTGGCGAGCATGCCGGGGATCACCACGACCGCGTAGGCCGAGGCGAAGAACATGCTCAGCCCGGCCAGCAGTTCGGTGCGCACCGAGCTGCCGCGTTCGGCCAGGCCGAACCAGCGGTCCAGCTTCGACTGCTTCACATCGACCATCGGCCGCTACTCCCCTGGTGAAGATTGCAAGCGCTTGCAGTGCAAGCGATTGCAGGGAGGTTAAGCAGCACGGTAAGAAGGTGTCAAACGACGTGAGGGAGGACTCGATGGCGCGGCTGGCCGACGTGGCCCGCAAGGCCGGGGTGTCGGTGGCGACCGCCTCGCGCGCGCTGGTGCGGCCGGAGATGGTCGCCGAGCGCACCCGGCAGCGGGTCCGGGACGCCGCCATCGAGCTCGGTTTCCGCTACCACCCCTCCGCCCAAGCCCTGGCCACCGGCCGGAGCCGCCTGCTCGCGCTGCTGGTGCCGGACCTGACGAACCCCTTCTACGCACCGATCATCGCGGGCGCGCAGCGCGCGGCCGAGGAGTCCGGAAACGACCTGCTGGTGGTGGTCACCGAAGAATCGCCGGAGCGCGAGCGGCAGCTGATCGACCGCCTCCGCGACCGGGTGGACGGCTTCCTCGCCATCGCACCGCGCGGCGCCGGGTCGCTGTTCACCTCGCTGGACGTACCGCTGGTGCTGGTGGACCGGCGGGTGCGCGGGGTCCCCTCGGTGGTCGTCGACACCCCGGGTGGGCTCGCCGAACTGGGCGCCCACCTGGCCGAACTCGGCCACCGGCGGATCGCCTACCTCGGCGGGCCGCGCGGCTCGTGGGCCGACCCGCGACGGCTGGAGGGCCTGCAGCGCGGGCTGGACCACGAAGTCGTCGCCTTCGGCCCGCTGCCCCCGACCTTCGAGGCTGGCAGCGACATCGTCGACGAGCTGCTGGCGAGCGAGTGCACCGCGGCGGTCGCGTACAACAGCGCGCTCTTCCTCGGGCTGCTGTACCGCTTGGCGCAGCTGGGCGTCCGGGTACCGGAGTCGTTGAGCGTCTGTTGCGCGGACAACCTCGCTGGTCTGGGGCTTGCCGTGCCGGAGGCGACGACGCTGCACGTGCCCGCCGAAGAAGCCGGTTCGTCGGCGGTGGACATGGTGCTCGGATTCGTCGACGGACGATCGCCGGAACCGCGGAACCGCTCGGTCGCGGTGCAGCTGGTCATCGGGAAGACGACCGCGGCACCACGCTGAGCACCCCGCCCGCGAGAGGCGAATTCACCTGAAGTTCAGGGTTCAGCCGCCTCCGTCGTTACATTACGTGCGGTGATGGGGTAAGAATTCACACGTGTGGACCAGCACCAGATCAGTCGCCGAAGCGCTCGACCATGCCGATGCGCTCGCTGATCTGCGCGTCCGCTACGACCTGCCACCAGGCTTGATCCGCCTCGACGGGGACAGTGGCGGACCCCTGCGCACCACCCCCGCCCGGCTGCGCCGATTCGTCATGCACCGGCACGGGACGCACACCGGTCGACTGCGCGGTGAAGCCGAGTGGCGGCGCGAAGCCCGCCTCGCCGCGATCGCGCTCGCCCCGCTGATCGGCGCCGCGCCGAAGGAGCTCACCGTCGGCGAATCGACGTCGATCAACCTGTTCAAGGGCCTGCTGGCGGCCGCGCGCCTGCGCCCCGGCCGACCGGTCCTCGCGGTGGGCCGGGACTGCTTCGCCGCCGACCGGTTCCTCGCGAAGTCCGCCGCCGAGTTCCTCGGCGGACGCCTGCACCTGTTCAACGACATCTCCGAGCTGGCGGCGCTGCCGCCCAACGAGGTGGCGGTCGTGGCGCTCTCGCACACCGACCTGCGGACCGGGGCGGTGCGGGACGCCGCGGCCATCACCGCCGAGATCCACCGCCGCGGCGCGCTGGCGCTGTGGGAGTTGAGCCACTCGGCTGGCGCGCTGCACGTGGACCTGCACGACTGGCGAGCGGACTTCGCCATCGGCTGCGGGCACAAGTACCTCGGCGGCGGTGCCGGAGCACCGGCCTACTCGTTCGTCGCCGACCGCCACCGCAGCGCCTTCCCGGTGTGCACGACCGCCGGGGTGCTGCACCCGCTGGCGGACGGCTTCACCGGCTCGGCGTCGACGCTGTCGGTGTCGGAGCTGCGCACCGGCCTGTCGATCCTGGCTGGCATCGACGTGGCGGAACTGGCCGCCAAGACGACGAGCCTGGTCGACCTGTTCCTGGACCGCCTGGACCACTACTGCGCGGACACCAGCATCGAGGTGCTGCGACCGCCGGGGCCGTCCGGCGCCCAGGTCCTCCTCCGCCACGAGCGGGCCCAGCACCTCGCGAACGCGCTGTTCGACCGCGACATCGTGGTGGAACACCCGGCAACGGACCTCCTCCGCCTGAACTTCGCTCCTTCCTGGCTCCGCTACGTCGACGTCTGGGAAGCCGCCGAACAACTCCACGCCGCCCTGCACGACGTGTCCTGACCTCCTCGCTGGCGCTGGTCGCCTTCGAGGTGCTCCCGACGCTCGGGTCCACGGCCGCGGTGGACGCCGTGCGACGGGCCTTCGCCGAACCGGTGGCCCGTCACCCATGCCGCGCCCCGGGAGCTGCGGGACGGGTGCTGGGGATCCGCCCCGGCCGCGGTGGGTCGGGCGCGGGATCGCGAACAGCACTCCTGCTGCGCGGGTTCCGGTTTCGGCACCCGGTGCACGGCGAGGGGCGCTGCCACGCCGATGTGCACCCGCTGCTCCTACCTGGGAGTGCTGGCCGCCAACTCCGCGTCCGAGCTGTGGCCGGTGCTGTGCCCGTCCGCCCAGAGGTGGATCGAGGCGATCGTCCCCGAGCGGCACGGGCCGGTTCGAACGTGCTTCCACGATAGCGCCCGGATGACCGCACAGCTCTTTCCTTTTCATCCGGTCGAGTTAGGTCGATCGGCCGGAACATGTTGGCCTGCAAGACGATTCAAGTCGTCCGGACCCTGGCCGTTCGACCGATCCGCCCCACTGATCGCTCCGGCATGCTCGGAAGCGCATCCAGTGTGCGGGACTTCCCGGCCCCGCACACACGAACCGCGGGAGAGGAGTGAAGCGTGAACAGCATGGTGGAGGAAATCTTCGGGCGACAGGGGAACGGAGCGGGCCGGACCAGCGTCCTGGGCGACCTCGGGACGTTCCCAAAGGTCCTCGGCACCGCGCGCGGCGGGCGCGGTGGGGACTGGGGCCACGTCGACGCACCAGCGCGCGGCGGAACCCGCCCCGGCCCACCCCGTGGTGGCCGGTGGCGAAGCGGGCGGGCTCGTGACGGGCCGGACCAGGGCGGATCAGTGGCGATCGGGGACCCGGCCTGACGGCCGAGATTCCTCGGCCGATCGGCTGATCTCCGCGTCCGCGAATCAGTCGATCTCCTGATCCGGGAACCGGTTCCGGCGGGCATCCTCGGAGATGTGCTCGGCGCGCGGGTTCATCCCCCACCCGCGCGCCGGGTGCTCACCGCCCGGCAACTCCGGCGTACACCCGCTCCAGCTCGGCGTGCAGCTCGGCGGGGCGCACCTCGGTGGCGCGGAGCTGGCGGGTGGCGGTGCGCATGGCCGACACCAGGCGCTGGGCCTGCTGGAGGTCCTGGGGGTTGTTGCGGACCGCCTTCTCGGTGGCCGCGTCGACCACCCGCTCCAGCACGCTGATCGTCGGCCACCAGCGTTCCGCCCGAGGTGCTGTCGTGGGGTTCACCAGCTGCTGCTGGAGGGCCGCGCGGAGGTCGGCCAGCTGCCGGTAGGTGCGGCGCCGCAGTGCGGGGCGGCCGTGCCGCACCCCGGCCAGCGACTGGGAGACGTACTCCGCCACCGACGCCACGGCGTCGGCGAACAGGACCGGCAGCTCCGGCCCCCGGAGCAGCGGCCGCAGCAGGAACCCCACGACCAGCACGACGGCGCACCCGACGAGTGTGTCGACCAGGCGGGCCAGCGCGTGGAACTCCGCGCTCTGGCTCATCTGGAGCAGCACCAGCACGGTCACCACGGCGCTGAACAAGCCGTAGTGGCGGTCGATCGCGACCGGCACCTTGGCCGCCAGCACGACGATGAACGGCAACGACCACCAACCAGGAGGTACTAGGGAGAGCAGCAGCAACGCGAGCAGAACACCTGCGACGGTGCCGACGGCGCGCAGCACGGTGCGGGCGAAGACCGAGCCGGAGTTCGGCTTGAGCACCAGCGCGGCGGTCAGCGCGATCCAGTACGGCTGGTCCAGCCCGGCGAGCAGGCCGATCCCCTCGGCCAGCGCCAGGCACAGCACCATTCGGAGCACTTGGGCCCAGGTGGAGCGGCCGAAGGTCAGGCGCACGCGCTCCTTCTCGCTCGACACCGCGGAGTGCTTCGCCAGCCGGAACGCGCTGACCAGGTCCGCGATGCCCCGGTCGAGAGCCTGCGCCAGCGGCGAACCGGCGGTGTCCGGCGGGTACGGCGGTGGCACCTCGCCGGTGCGCATGCACCGGGCCAGCGTGCGCAGGGCTTCGCGGGCACGATGCGGAGGGCGTTCTCCGGCGTGCACAAGGGAGACCGCGGCCTCGACGATCGGGGTGGCGTGGGTGTGGACGAGGTAGAGGCGGTCGCGCACCCGGCTGCGGGACATCGACCCGCCGCCGACCAGCACGTCGTGCGCGGTGTTGAGGGCCTTGGTCAGCGCCTGGCGCGCGGCCACCGGCTCCTCGGCGTCGAGCATCCGCAGCGTGGCGTCGAAGACCCCTGCGACGGCGCTGCGCGCCGGTGCGGTGCCCCGGAACGGCCAGGTGGACGCGACCAGCGCGAACAGCAGCAGCTCACCGGCGGAGAACCACACGACCTGCTCGACCACCGGCAAGGTCGCCGACTTCTCGCCGGTGGCGACGATGCAGAACGTCAGCATGTGCGCGCCGCCCGAGGACCACAGGTCGCCCACCCGGCTGGCCAGCACCGACGGCACCGCCACCGCCAGCACCACGGCGGCGGCCCACCACGGGCCGGGCGCGGCGGCTCCGGCGGCGAACCCGAGCACGCCGAGGACCGCGGCGACCCCGACCCGGCGCAGTCGGTAGCGGTACGAGCCGGTGAGGTCCGAGAAGCTCGCGCACAGCGCGCCGACCGAGGCGAGCACCGCTGCCTCGATCCGGCCCGTCAGCAGCCCGACCAGCTGCGGCAGTCCGATGCCCAGCGCCACCGCGCTGACGCGCGTCCAGTCAGCGGGGATGGTCATCGGGCGCAGCTGCCGCAGCAACCAGTCCGGCAGCAGGAGGCGGGGTAGCGCTTGGCCCGGCAAGACGCACATCCCTTCGGGGCCGAGGGAAACGCGCTCCACGCCGAGCGGCTGGTGATCTGCGCTCGATTGTCACTGGGCGGCGACCGGTGCACCCGCGATCGACACCGGCGTCACACCGCGGGCTCGATCACACCGGTCGGGGAGGTGGCTCGGGCCTGCTCCACCGAGGCAGCCCGCGCAGGCGCCACATGCGTCCTAAAAGGACGGACGATTGAGGGAACTCAGGATCCTGGTAGCGAGAGAGGTGATGAACAGCCAGAAAAGGGCGGCCGCCCCGTAGTTGATGAGTACCGCGAGCTCGGGGTCCGCAGGCATGAACAGGCCCTGGAAGCCGAGCGCCAGCCACTCCGCCCAGGCCGCGACGAACTGCGTGATGCCGTTGTCCGGGTTGGCCCCGCCGATCGTCAGGACCACGTGCACCGCCAACAGCGCGGCGGCCGCGGTGCCGAACCACCGGACGATCGAGATGAGCACGCCGAGCCCCCGGTGCCATGCCCGGCGCAGGTCAGCGCGCCGCACACCGCCCTCGTGCGCCCCGGAGCTCACGTCTTCCACCACGGAACCAGTGTGGCACGGGGAACGCGATCAGCCGAAGACCCGACCGAGCAGCCCGCCCACCAGCACCCAGAAGCACGCGGCGAGGCCGTAATCGAGCAGCACCTGGAGCACCGGGAGGTCCACCGACAACAGGCCGGGGAAGAACAGAGCCAGCGGCTCGGCGGCCTGCGCCACGGACCCGGCGAGCTCGCCCTCGCTGGCGATCCCGGTCAGGATGAACAACAGGTGCAGCACCAGGAGCGCGGCGAACAGGAAGCCCACCCCCTGGAACAGCACAGCCACCCCGCTCCGGCCCTTGTTCGCCGCCATCAACCGCTCCTTCCGCGTGAGTCCGCTCTCACTCTGCCAGCTCCGGGCAGGCAGAACGGCACCACTTCTCCCACCATGTGGAAAGGGTGGTTGCATGGTGGGCGCCCCGAGGGTTTAGCCTGGGCCCGTGGCTCGCGTTCTCCTGCTTCGCCGCCGCGACGGGGTCTGACCGACCGGCCCCTCGTCGCGGGGTTCGAACGCGCCGGTCGTCGGTCCAGACCCGGAAACCGTGCAGGAGAACGACTCGCATGAGCAACATTTCCCCCGAACCGCAGGCCTCGTTCGCCGAGCGGGTGCGCAAGCCGTCCCGCCCCGCCCCCGCCGACCAGCAGCCGTGGAACCCGCAGCTGGGCAGCTCGATGCCGCACCACCGGTACCGCCCTTTCCACCAGCTGGTCGAGGACGTGTCCCTGCCGGACCGGACCTGGCCGGACAAGCGGATCACCCGCGCCCCGCTGTGGTGCGCGGTGGACCTGCGCGACGGCAACCAGGCGCTGATCGACCCGATGTCGCCCGCCCGCAAGCGCCGCATGTTCGACCTGCTGGTGCAGATGGGCTTCAAGGAGATCGAGGTCGGGTTCCCGGCGGCCAGCCAGACCGACTTCGACTTCGTCCGGGAGATCATCGAGGACGGCGCGGTCCCCGAGGACGTGCGCATCCAGGTGCTGACCCAGTGCCGCCCGGAGCTGATCGAGCGCACCTTCCAGGCGCTGGAGGGCGCGCCGCAGGCGATCGTGCACATCTACAACTCCACGTCGATCCTGCAGCGCCGGGTGGTGTTCCGCGAGGAGCGCGAGGGCATCAAGAAGATCGCCACCTCGGCCGCTGAGATGACCCTGGAGCTGGCCGGCAAGTACTCCGACACCGACTTCCGCTTCCAGTACTCCCCGGAGTCCTACACCGGCACCGAGCTGTCCTACGCCGCCGAGGTGTGCGACGCGGTCACCGAGATCTGGCAGCCCACACCGGAGCGCCCGGTGATCCTGAATCTGCCCGCCACTGTCGAGATGGCCACCCCGAACGTCTACGCGGACTCCATTGAGTGGATGCACCGCAACCTGGCCCGCCGCGACTCGGTGATCCTGTCCCTGCACCCGCACAACGACCGCGGCACCGGCATCGCCGCCGCCGAGCTCGGCTACCAGGCCGGGGCGGACCGCATCGAGGGCTGCCTGTTCGGCAACGGCGAGCGCACCGGCAACGTCGACCTGGTGGCGCTGGGCATGAACCTGTTCAGCCAGGGCATCGACCCGCAGATCGACTTCTCCGACATCGACTTCATCAAGCGCACCGTCGAGCACTGCAACCAGCTGCCGGTGCACGAGCGGCACCCGTGGGGCGGCGAGCTGGTCTACACCGCCTTCTCCGGCAGCCACCAGGACGCCATCAACAAGGGCCTGGACGCGCTGCGCGACGAGGCGACCAAGGCCGGGACGCCGGTGGACGACCACCCGTGGGAGGTCCCGTACCTGCCGATCGACCCGAAGGACGTGGGCCGCACCTACGAGGCGGTCATCCGGGTCAACTCGCAGTCCGGCAAGGGCGGCGTCGCCTACATCATGAAGACCGAGCACCAGCTGGACCTGCCGCGCAAGCTGCAGATCGAGTTCTCCAAGGTGGTGCAGGCCCGCACCGACTCCGAGGGCGGCGAGGTCAACCCGGCCGAAATGTGGGCGGCGTTCTCCGCGGAGTACCTGGAGGCCACCGCGCCGGTGAAGCTGGTGCGCCAGCAGGTCGCCGGGCAGGACGGCAACGAGACCATCACCGCGACCGTGGTCGTGGACGGCGAGGAGCAGCAGATCACCGGCACCGGCAACGGCCCGGTCTCGGCCTTCGTGGACGCGCTGAGCACCATCGGCTACGACGTGCGGGTCATGGACTACAACGAGCACGCGCTGACCGCCGGTGACGACGCCCGCGCGGCGGCGTACCTGGAGTGCGCGGTGGGCGACAAGGTCTTCTGGGGTGTCGGCGTGGACACCTCGACGATCACCGCCATGCTGCGCGCGGTGGTATCCGCGGTGAACCGCGCGAACCGCTGACCAGAACTGGGAACGGCCTGCGCACCGCAGGGTGCGCAGGCCGTTCTCGGTTGTCCACAGCCCTGTGGACAACTCTGCACAGGCTGTGGACAGCTCGGGGAGGCCGGTGGATGCGCGCAGCGGATTACCATGATCACCTCACCCCCGACCGGAGGTCCGCACCGTGCAAACCCGCCGCAGTCGGCGCTTGGCGCTCAAAGACCACGTCACCATGGCCGAGGTGAACGAGTTCGCCGCCGCCTGCGGCTGGACCGAGCTCGGCACCATGCGCGCCGACCCCGGGGCCGGAGTCTTCTTCGAGAAGAAGTGGCAGGTGCGGGACGAGCTCAGCCTCCACTACGTCGTCGACGACCTCGCGGGCGAGCGGTACGTGCTGGCGACGGGCCCGGACCCGGACACAGAACTGGCCGAGCTCACCTCGGGCCTGGCCACCTGGACGATCTCCGAAGCGACGTTCAACTTCGACGCGAGCGTCTACCGCGCCGACAAGGACCGGGCCGTCCGCCTGCTCGGCGTCGTCTCCCCCGCGGACCCCACCCGGGCGATCATCGACCGCGTCGCCAAGGCCGCCCGCAGCGACCACTCCGAGATCAGGCACGCCGCAGTCCTGGCCATGGCCTATGCCGAGTGGCCGGATTACCGCCACGCCCTGGAAGACCTCATCGAGCGGGAGACCGACGAGGCAGTGCTCCTGGACGCCCGGGACGTGCTGTCCGCGCTGAACGCCGAGTAGGCGATCACGGGACCTTCGCGTCGGACTCCTCCGCAGCCGCCCGCTCCTCGGCCTCGTCCTCCTTCGCCGCGCGGCGGCGCACCACGCGCACGATCAGCCAGCCGAGCACCACCGTGACCAGCAGGGCGATCCAGGAGAAGCGGTGGAACCACTGGCCCGCCACCAGGCCGAACACGTACGCCAGGGTGGTCACCGTGCCCGCCCAGGCGATGCCGCCAGCAGCGTTGGCGATCAGGAACTTGCGGTACTTCATGCCGAGGATCCCGGCCAGTGGCCCGGCCAGGATGCGCAGCAGCGCGACGAACCGGCCGCCGAACACCGCCCAGGCGCCCCACCGGTCGAACATCCGCTCGGCCTGCCGCACCGGTTTCGGCCCGAAGTGCTTCGGCAGCTTGCGCCCCAGCCAGCCCAGCAGGTTCCGGCCGTAGCGCTTGCCGACCGCGTAGCCGATCGAGTCGCCGATGATCGCCCCGCCGGCCGCGACGACGCCGAGCGCGATCGGGTTGACCACTCCCTGCGAGGCCGCCACACCCGCGCTGACCAGCATGATCTCACCGGGCAGCGGGATCCCCACGCTCTCCAGCCCGATGATCAACCCGACCACCAGGTAGATCACCCCGGGCGGGATCGAGTCCAGCAGTTCGATCATGGAGGTCCGTTCTGATCGGGTTCGGGCGCGGCCGGGACGGGCCACCGGCCAGAGTACGTACCCGAGGCCGTTGACGTTGCCCGGGAACCCGAAGACCTGCGCACATCTGTGGCGCCGTCACGCAACCGGTGTGACCGTAACCACATCGAGCGTTGCCCGCGGGGGAGGGCACTGTGCGCATCATCGGCATTCGGCACATACCGGTCGCCGTGCCGTTCCACCACGGGGAGCGGTGGGCCTCGGGGCGGCGCGGGTTGATCAGCGTGCTGATCGAGATCGACACCGACGAGGGCATCACCGGCATCGGCGAGGCCCCGGCGCACCCGTCGGCCGAGGTCGTGCTCGCCGTGCTGCGCTCGGTCGAGCGCTTCGCCATCGGCGAGGACCCGTTCCGCACCGAGCGCCTGGCCAAGCTCGGCGAGGTCGTCGGCACCGGGCACCCGGTCGGCGCGACCAGCCCGGCGCTGGCCGCCATCGACATGGCCTGCTGGGACATCGTCGGCAAGGCCTGCGGCCAACCGCTGGTGAACCTGTTCGGCGGGCGGCTGCGCGAGGAGGTCGAGTACCTGCACCAGATCCCGACCGGCGCGCCGGAGCGGATGCGGGAGCTGGCCGCGCAGGGTGCCGCCGCCGGGTCCGAGAGCTTCCACGTGCAGGTCGGCGCCGACGCCCTCGGCACCGACGTGGAGCGGGTCGCCGCCGTCCGGGACGGCATCGGCCCCGGCCGGTCGATCCGGGTGGACGCCAACGCGGCCTGGTCGCCCGCGGCAGCGCTGCGGGCGCTGCGGGCCCTCGCGCCCTACGACATCGAGTTCGTCGAGCAGCCCGTCTCCGCCCGCAACATCCCGGAGATGGCCCGGCTGCGCGCGCACGTCCGCGTCCCGCTGCTCGCCGGTCAGCTCTGCCGCGCCAGCCAGCTGGAGGTGGTCCGCCTCGGTGCGGCCGACGCGATCTCGGTGGACAACGCGCTGGACGGTGGCCTGCTGAACATGAAGCGCGCGGCCGGCACCTGCGAGGCGGCGGGCATCCCGGCCGTCAAGCACAGCCTCGGTGAGCTCGGCGTGGCCACCTGCGCGGCAGCGCACCTGATCGCGGCCACCCCGGGCTTCGACCACGCCAACCAGTCCTACCGCGCCCTGCTCTCCGACGACGTGCTCGTAGGGGGCCCGCTGCGGCACCGGGGCGGTCGGCTGCGGGTGCCGGACGCGCCGGGCATCGGGGTCGAGCTGGACCGCGACCGGCTGGCCCGGTACGCGGAGCTGTACCAGGTTGCGGGCGAGGAGTTCGAGGCCGCGGGCCCACCGAGCTGAGCTGCGGGGTCCTACTGCGGTCGTAGTCGGCGGTGGCCAGGATCAGCGTCCGGTTCGGCCAACACACTCGACCAAAGACGGTACCGGGCGGGGCGTCCGTTCGGCAGCATGGAGCTACGTCGCGGGATGCCAAGCGACGCCCCTGGGGAACACAGGGTCGGAGGGATGGGTCGGAGGGGGCGGGGGAACAACGTCGGGGACCGGCCCTCCCTCTGGACCTCCCCAGGGACCACCAGCGGTTGACGAGTCGTCCCGCTGCTGCTCAGGCCGGTTCCGGCGTTCGGGTCCTCGTGTTGGTCGGTGCGTGTGAACATCGGGCGGGTCCGGTTGCCCGAGCCACCCGATCGGTGTACCGAACTTGATGCTGGGTGGTGCACGGGGTTCAGTCAGGCACCGGAATGACAGCCGTGCCGAGGTGAACATGTGGCCGACCGAAGATCCGTGCGAGCAGTTGCGCTGGCGCATCCCGTGCCGACCGCCCGCCACCGACTCCCTGTCCGTGCTGGTGGTGGGTGATCGGGTCGCCGTCGTGCTGCCGCCCGGGGAGACGCTCGTGCTCACCGCGGCCGAGGCGGACGGGCTCGCCGCACTGCTGGACAAAGCCGTCGGGTTCGCTGCCAGCGGCAACCCGGACCGATAGGAGGGTGCCGCGTGGGACTGATCGACACCGACCTGAGCTTCGATCCGCGCGACCCCTACTTCCCCACCCCCGGCTCGTCCGGTGTCGAGTGGGCTCTGCAGGTGTTCACCACCACCAACGGCTACGGCCTCGACTCGGCTGGTGTCCGGCTCAGCGACGACCGGACGCACCTGCGCGCCGACCGCTACGCCTGGCTCGGCCAGCAGCTGCCGGTGGCCGCCGGGTCGGTCGACGTCGAGGTCACCCACCGCGGCGGGGTGCTCGAGTGGTCCATCGCCGCGCGCCACGACGAGCCGATCAAGTCCGTCAAGCTGCTGCTGCGCGGCCTGCCCGCCGACCAGCTGCGCGCCGGGTGGTGGGCGCCGAACACCGGGCGGGGTTGGGCGCACGGCGTCAACGGCCAGCGGTTCCAGCTCGAGTACCCGGGCCCGGACTGGGCGACCCCGTGGGTGGCCGCGGGCACCGACCAGGGCGGGTTCGTGCTCAGTGTGCGCGATCCGCTGGTGCGGCGGCAGATCCTGCACGTCCACCAGCCGCCCTACGCGCCGGGGCCGATCGCCGAGCTGGTGCACCTGCCGATGGCCAGCGCCCGCTCCACCAGTTACCAGGTCCCGCCGATCCGGTTGCGCCCCGGCGCC
The DNA here is from genome assembly GCF_040300525.1 of Saccharopolyspora sp. NPDC000359. Classification (NCBI taxonomy): domain Bacteria; kingdom Bacillati; phylum Actinomycetota; class Actinomycetes; order Pseudonocardiales; family Pseudonocardiaceae; genus Saccharopolyspora; species Saccharopolyspora sp. NPDC000359. Next base: position 112,321 of record NZ_JBEPDU010000006.1, read on the forward strand.
GACGCGCGCACCGTGGACGCCGACCTGGACGAGCACATGTCCTTCGTGGAGCGCGCGCACGACCTGCGGCCCTGGGCCTCCCGGCCGGACGTGCCGGACTGGATGCGCCGCATCGCGCTGGTGGTGACGCTGCACGGCCAGCACTGGTCGGGGTACGTGTTCAACACCTTCCCGCAGATGGCCGAGGCGCTGCGCTTCGTCGCGGAGCACATCGAGCCGCACCGCGTGCTGGCCTACCTGCCGGGGTGGGAGGGCCGCTACTACTACGCCTACCCGCACTACCGCCCCGGTGCGGACCTGGGCGGCGCCGAGGGGTTCGCCGCGCTCACCCGTACCGCGCGGCAGCTGGGCGTGCGGCTGATGCCGATGTTCGGCGGCCACGGCGCGAACGTCGTCCAGTACCCGCCGTGGGAACAGGCGGTGCTGCGCAACGACACCGACCGGTACGTGGAGCTGCTGAACCGGCCGGACTGGGACAGCGACCGGGTCGGCGAGGGCGACCAGGTGTTCCTCAACCCCGGTGAGCCGGAGTTCCGCGCGCACCTGGTGGAGTCGATCTCCGCGACGGTGCGCGACTTCGGCGTCGACGCGGCGTTCCTGGACACCCTCGGCTTCTGGTTCAACGACCCGCGGCACGACGTCTTCGACGGCTACCGGCAGCTGGTCGCCGAGCTGCGCAGCCGCCACCCCGAGCTGGTGCTGGCCGTGGAGGGCTGGTGGGACGCGCTGCTGTCGGTCTTCCCGCTGAGCCAGCAGTGGTACCGGATGGACCGCGACCTGCGCGCACCCCGCGTGCTCAACCGCTACGCCCGCACCACCGCGCACCTCGCGGAGGGCACCCCCGGCCAGGGCAGCACGGGCGTGCACGAGAAGGGCTTCCTGCACCGGCCGCCGGACGTCTTCCACGAGGGCCACATCCCGGTGGTCGGCATCGCGGACACGACGCTGCCCGCCCAGGCCGACGAGGTCGCCGCGATCTGCCGCTGGGCCGCCGAGCACGGGCCGCGGTGATGCGCAGACGATCAGCATTTGCGCAGCTCACTGGCTAATCATCAGCCCCACCGCCAGATTCGTGCTGTGCCGCGGACGCACCGGGTGTCCGCGCGGATCTGGCGAGGAACGAGATGGGGAAGGTCGAAGCAGAACCCGAGGAGCTGCGCGCGAGACCCAGGGCATCGCGGTGGTCAAGCCCACCATCGACATCGCGATCGGTGTCCGGCCCTACCGGGGGCGGTGACCTCACCGCGATTCCGATGGAAATCGGACGTCTGATGTCCATTGAAATCGCCGATCTCCGGCGTTTCGGGGCCCGACACGCCGGGAGTCGCGCGACGACTCGATGCGATTCCAATGGAAATCGCGCACGTCTCCAACGCGGCTCGAACACGCGCGGCACCAGCGAGCTGCGCTCCCACTCCCTCGCCTGAGCCGCTGCTCCACGCGCAAAACGCCTCATGGAAGGGGTTTCCATGCCCGACGACGATGGGTTCACGACGGCGACGGAGTTGCTGGTCGCTGACGCGAAGTCCTGGGACGACTTCGCCAAGGACGTCGGCCCCGCCGCGCAGGCCGCCGACGACCTGGTGCTCACGGTCCAGCACTTCGGCTTCCTCGCCGACGACCTCGGCATGACCGAGGTCTACCAGCGGGTGCAGCGCAAGTTCGCGCACCTGCTGCACGGAGCCGCCACCAACTTCCGCGACGTGGCCGCCGCCCTCCGCGAGTGCGCCAAGACCTACGAGCAGGTCGACGACCAGAACGCCCAGAAGCTCAACCAGATCAAGCGGTAGGAGACCACGATGCCCGCAACCACCACCGGCCAGTTCTCCGCGGCCGTCGACGAGGCCCAGCGGCTCCTGCACCGCCTGGAGGGGCTGTCCGGCGAAGTCCTGTCCGCCGTCCGGTCGAAGGTCCAGGGCCTGCCGGGCGCGATCGCCGACGAAGTGCTGGAGCTGCTGGCGGCGGCCATGAAGCCGTTCGCGGACGGGGTGGACCTGGTCCGCGAGTACCTGGCCCACCCCGGGGACGCGGACGCCCTGACCCGGGCCTCGGACCGCTGGAACGCGGAGATCGGGGGCGTGGTGACCGTGCTGTCCGCGAACATGTCCACCCAGCGGCTGGGGGCCGACGACCTGTGGGACGGCCGAGCGGCCTACGCCTACAAGCAGACCATCCCCGGGCAGCAGAAGGCGCTGGAGTCGATCAAGACCACCACCGACGCGGTGAAGGACGCGCTCGTCGAGCTGTCCTCGGCGATCACGTCGTTCCTGGTGTCGATCACGACGGCGGTCGCCAGCCTCGCCGCCGCCGCTGGCACGATCATCGTCGCCAGCCTCGCCACCCTGCCCGGTCTGGTGGCGTGGTTCCTCTCGTGCGCGACGGCCACGGTGGCGTTCCTGATCTCCGCCGGGGACCAGCTGTCGAACTTCGCCAAGACGGTGCGGGCGCAGATGTCGGCGCTGGAGAAGCAGTTGGCCTCCAACGCCGGATTCCCGAACAACCAGTGGCCGAGGCAGACCACCGACCTGTCCAACCCCGGCAACTGGTAGCCGCTGGGACCGTCAGGCGACCGGTGGGGCGAGGCCGGGCAGCGCCACCGGGGCAGCCGGAGGCGCTGCCGACTCGACCTCGGCGAAGGCCTCGCGGACCGCAGCGGCGATGCCTGACGGCGTGCCGAGGCGGTCCGCGGCCACCGCGATCCCGGTGACCTCACCGCCGGTGAGCACCACCACGACGTGACCGCCGGAGCTGACCAGCGTCCGGTCGGTGGTGCGGTGCCGCTCGACGTCGTCCAGGAACTGGTGGGCGTCGCGGAGCATCCGCGCCGCAGCCACCGGGTCACCAGGCAGGTCGTGCGCAACCGGACTGCCCTGCTGCGCGCGGACCTCGGCGAGTCCAGCGCTGACCAGCGCGGACATCGCGGCGTTGCGAGCGGCCAGCACCGCCTCGCCGAGCCGGTGCGGAGCCACCTCCGCGCGCCAGGTCCCGGCCACCTGGACCGCTCGCACCGCGCCTGCGCCATCCACACCGACCGAGACGCTGCCCGTGTCGTCCTGGCCGGTGAACAGCCCTTCCCCGGCGGGCGGACCGTCGGCCGCTCGCAACCACGACTCCTCGAAGTGCTCTGGTTCGTCGAGCCAATCCAGCACCTGTCCTCCTCATCGCTCAGGTCGGTGTTCACCGTGCCGCGCGAACCGGGGCGGTTCCAGCGAACTCCGGGTCGGCTGATCGGCTCCTGATCGACGGCTGAGCGCTCGGTGACGAGCACCGGATCAGCGCGGGGGCCAGGTGACCGCTGCGCTGTTCAGGCCGGTGGCGTTCGCGTCCTCCCACATGAACGGGACCGGTGACGTGCCCGTCTCCGAGGACGCCGCTGTCACGTAGTCGTGGCCCGGCTGCGGGTGGACCAGGACGGGGCCGCAGGTGGCTGCCTGGCCGGGCGCGGTGAAGGCCAGTTGGCAGTGGTGCAGCGTGTCGGGCACCCGCTGCGCGGTGGTGGTGTCGCGCAGCCACAGGTGCACCGCGACCTCAGGTGCGGCATCCACCGACGACACCCGCACCGAGATCCGCACGCCCTCCGGGGAGGTGCTGATGCACGGGTCGACCTTGACCGGGCCCCGTTCCCACGCACCTCGGCACTGCTGGGCGATCTGGTCCGCGGACACCGGGGTGGCGGTCTTGGCGACGATCGGCTTGGCCAGCGGCGCTTCTTTCCCCGCAGGCACCAGGAACCCCACTGCCGCCGCGACGCCCCCGAGCACCGCGACCGTGGCCGCACCGACGACCGCCATCCGGCGACGTCGGTCGGGACGGCGTGCTGGCTCAGGCGAGTCCGGTTCCTCGGGCTGAGAAGCGGTTTCCTCGGGCTGAGCGGCGGTTTCGGGCGGCGCGGCAGGTGTGGGAAGTGCGGCAGCTGCTGGTGGCACGGCAGGTTCGGGCGCAGCAGCAGGTGCAGGCCGTCCGACCGGTTCGGGCGACGCGGCAGCTGCGGGTGGTTCCGCGGCCGGAGCGGGTCGGGCGAGTTCGTTGCGGCGCTGGCACCAGCGGTCCACGAGCTCGGCCACGTCGTGGTCCAGGACCGCGGGATCAGCCAGCAGGTGCCGGTTCAGCCGGGCGTGGCGCAGGCACGCGCGGACGAACGTCGCGGTCACCTCCGCGGTCGGCAGCACCGAGCCGGACACCGCGTTGCGCATCGTGCTGGTGGAGAACGGTTCCCCGAGCTGGCGGGATTGCCGGGAGAGTTCCTGGAAGCTCGGCCCGCCCGCCTGCTGCCGGAGCATCCGCAACTCGTGCGCGAACTTGGCCAGCGGCCCCTCCTCCGGGTCGATGGCGGCCTCGCGGCGACCCGGTTTCCCCGTCATCTGCGCCTCCAGTCGTCGGTGGATGTCGCACAAATGATTAGCACCCCGCTGACCTCGTTGGTTGTTGTTCACCGAGCACGTCACCTTGACGGTGCTCATCCCACGACGACGAGGAGGTGGCGGGGATGTCGACGCCAGGATGGCTGCTCTTCCCAGGTATGGCGGTGCTTTCGTTGCTGGACAACGGCGGGGTCCTGGGCGGCGTTCGGTGAGTGCGCCGCACCGGGGCCGCCGCGCCTCGACTGTTCCGGATCCGGGTTCGCCGTTGGGGCGGTTCGCGCTCGGGTTGCAGCGGCTGCGGCAGGAGGCCGGGAAGCCCAGCTACGAGACGTTGTCCTACGAGACCACGCGGTTGGGGCACGGGTTCTCGGACACGTCGTTGCGCAATGCCGCTGCGGGCAAGCAGGTGCCGACCTGGGACGTCACCGAGATGTTCGTCCGCGCGTGCGTCGCGTTCGCCCACACCAACCCGGAGCGGGCGGTGGACGCGGTGCGGGAGTGGACGCCCAAGGGGCTCGTGGCCGAGTGGGCGCGGCGCTGGCGGGAGCTGCGGCACGCTCCCGAACCGGTCGAACCGCGCGACGAAACCAGTGGTTGCGTCGGCAACCTCCCTGCGGAGTTAACCACGTTCGTCGGTCGCGCGCCGGAACTCGCGGCGGCCGAGCAGCTGCTGACGCGGTCGCGGCTGGTCACCGTGGTCGGTGGCGGTGGTGTCGGCAAGACCCGGTTGGCGTTGCAGATCGCCGACCGGGCAGCCCGGGCCTTCCCGGACGGGGTGTGGCTGGTGGAGCTGGCACGGTCCGCGTCGGCGGCCCACGCGGTCGCCGACGCGCTCGGCGCGCCCGAAGCGGACCTGCCGGTGTTCCTGGCGGGCAAGCGGCTCGTGCTGGTGCTCGACACCTGCGAGCACCTGGCGGAGGAGTGCGCCGCGCTGGCCCGACGCCTGCTGGCCGTGGCACCGAACGCGCTGGTCGTGGCCACCAGCCGCCAGCCGCTGGGGGTCACCGGCGAGCACGTCCTGGTGGCGCGTCCGCTGGCCGACGACGACGCCGTGGCGCTCTTCGCCGACCGCGCGGCCGCCGTCGCCCCGGAGTACGCGGTGGGCGCGGAGGACCGGGAGGTCATCGCCGAGCTGTGCCGTCGCGTCGACAACCTGCCGCTGGCCGTCGAGATGGCGGCCCGGTGGGTGCGGGTGCTCAAGCCACAGGAACTGCTCGCGCGGCTCGGCGACGGCTTCGGGCTGCTACGCAACGGGGACCGCGGATCCGACGATCGGCACCGCACGCTGCGGGCGGTGTTCGACTGGAGCTGGAACCTCTGCTCACCGGTCGAACAGGTGGTGTGGGCGCGGCTGAGCCTCTTCGAGACCGACATCGCCCTGGAGTCGGCCGAGCGCGTCGGTGCCGAAGGCGGGCTGACCGCCGAGGACGTGCTCGCCGCCCTGGCCGGGCTGGTCGACAAGTCCGTTCTGACCACAGTGGACTCCGGTGGCCTCACCCGGTACGCGCTGCCGGGGCTGGTGCGCCAGTACGGGCGCAACCGGCTCGCCGAAGTCGGCCGCGCCCGACGACTGGCCCGCACCGCGACCGGGCTCGGCCACATCCTGCAGCGTTCCCCGCACCCGGCACCGAGCTGATCACTCGACCGCGAACACCCAGTGCTCGGCGGGGCCGCGGGTGGCCCACGCGTACCCACCCGCCGTGGCGATCGGCAACGCGGTCAGGCCCTCGCCGACCAGCTGCTTCTGCTCGGTGGCCATGGCGATCGGCAGCTCCCCGTCGACCAGCCCGTAGACGGCACGGGCGGTCACCGCCGTCACCTGGAACGCCCGGTCCTCGTCGGAGTTCTCCCACAGCAGCCGTCCCCCGCGCACGTCGACCACGGTGGCACCGCTCTCGCTGTGCACCGCCGCGACACCACTCACCGGGTCGTAGGTCAGGTCCTGCTGGAAACCGGACCAGCGGTGCCCTCGCTCGACCGGCACCGACCAGGCGACCGCACCACTGGCGGGGTCGTGGGCGGCGAGCGCGTAGAAGTCGGCGTCCAACTGCCAGTGGATCAGCACCTGACCTTCGGCGAAACCGACCACATCCGGGGCCACCGCTGGTCCGCCCTCCCCCGGCGGTGCGACGTCGCTGCTCTGCCACAGCTGCGCCGAACCCGCCGGGGACAGCCGGTAAGCGACGAGCGGCCCGCTGTCGCCGTACTGGGTGATCAGCACGTCACCGCGCACCTCGACGACGTGCTGGGCTCCGGCGATCGTCAGGTCACCGGACCGCCATACCTCGGTGCCCCCCAGGTCGTGCACCACCTGCACCCCGGAACCCGGCTCCGAGCGCACCAGCCAGCCGTTGCGGAACTGCTCCGGGGAATCCGGCTCACCGGCCTGCCGCCACACCAGCTGCGCCGCCGAGTCGTAGACCTCGGTGACGGCCTCCTCCCGGGCGGCGGTGGTCGTCGTCCCCGGTGTCGTCGTCGGGTAGCGCAGGACCACCACCGGTCGCCCGCCGACGTCGCCGCTGGTCACCTCGGCCGCCTTGGACTCCCCCGAGGGCACCGGGATGCTGGCCCGCTCCCGCCCGCTGGCGGGGTCGACGAACGTCAGCACCTCCTGCTGGCCCTGGTCGCCGAGGAAGGCGAACACCTCACCTGTGCTGGCGACCTTCTGGAACACGCTGGTCCCGAAGTCCCCGTGCCCGCGCGCGGCCAGCGCCCCCTGCCACACCGGCTGGGCGGCCAGCCCCGGAACGGGCGCCCCGGGCAGAGCCGGGGGCGCGGCCTCCGGTGCCGCTGGAGCACCTCCCCCACTGCACGCCGTCGCACCCAGCACCGCGGCCAGCACGACGGCTGCCGACCAGAATCGTCCTGCCATCCTGAACCCTCTTCGCTGTCGACCTCGACGACCAATCTGGCCAAGCACCGCCGCGAGGCCCAGCGAAGTTCGGATCTCCTGATCGTCCGCTGATCGTTGCGTGCTGCTGCGGAACCCGGTGGACGACGGTTCCGGCCAGCTACCGGCTGGTGACGGTCTCCGCCTCGGCGACCAGGGCGTCGAGAACGAGCTGGACCGCTGGGCGTTCCGCAGCCCCTCGCCGGGAGACGACCTCGATGTTGCGACCCGCCTTGACGCCGCCGAGCGGGCGCAGCGCCACCTCGCGGAGGTTCGCCGAGTAGCGGGGCAGCAGGGCGACGCCGTGCCCACCTGCGACCAGCGCCTCCGTGACCCTGAAGTCGTTGATGCGCTGCACCACCCTCGGCCGCACACCGGTGCGGACGGCCAGCGAGCGCAGCACGTCGTCCACCGGGAACCCGACGTCCACGCTCAGCCACGGCTCCCCCACCAGCTCCGCCGGCTCCACCCGCTCCTGCGCGGCCAGCGGGTGCCCGAGCGGGAGCGCGACGTCCAGCGGTTCGCGCAGCAGCGGCGTGATCGCCAAGCGCTCGCCGTCGAACGGCTCCGCCTGGTCATCCCGGTGCGTGACCACCAGGTCGAAGTCCGCCGTCAGGCCCGGCACCTCCACCGGCGTCATGTCCACGTCCCGGCACTCCAAGCGCACCTCGGGGTGGGCGGCCATCCGCCGCAGGAGGCCCGGGAGCAGCAGGAACGCGCCGGACGGGAAGATCGCGACCCGCACCACGCCGCGCGGGGTGGACCGGTAGCTGTCCAGCTCGGCTTCGGCTCGGTCCAGGGCGGCCAGGACCTCGTCGGCCCTGGCGGCGAGGGCTGCGCCCGCGTCGGTGAGGCGGAGGCCGCGGCCGGCGGGTTCGGTGAGCTGGACGCCCACCTCGGCTTGCAGGGCTCGGATCTGCTGGGAGACCGCGGAGGGGGTGTAGGAGAGAGCCTTGGCGACGGCGGTGACCGTTCCGCGGTCAGCCAGCTCCCGGAGGAGCCGCAGCCTGCGCACGTCCATGACGGGAGGTTACTTGGTTGGGGGTGGGTGGAGGGGTTTGTGGTGGGGGCCCGCGGATGGGTGGTGACGTGGGGTTGGACATTCGGATCAGTGGTGGTACTGCGGCGGGGTTAGGGAGGAGTGGGTGTCTTTGGGGAGGGGGTTGAGTTTGGGTTCAAAGCGGTGGGTGGTTGTTTTGCGTGGTGTTGCAATTTCAATCGAAATTGCCGTCGTTCTCGACGGATGGTGCAGTGGCGATGCGAGGCAATTTCAATCGAAATTGCAGACGTCACCACCGGGGGTTCCCGTCCTGCGAATCGCTGGGGACTCCGTCCTGCCAATCGCTCCGGTCGTCCCGCCCTGCCAATCGCTCCGGTCGTCCCGCCCTGCCAATCGTTGCGGGGGTCCGTCACGTAGATCGCTCCAGGGTTCCGCCCTGCGATGCACTCCGGGGACTCCGTTCCGGAGTTGGTTTCGGGGGTTGGTCCTGGGTCTTGCGTTTGGGGTTCCTGGGCTTTGGCCTCGGTTTCGGGATTGGGCCTTGCTGCTGGGGTTCGGGCTTGGGCTCTGTCCTGGGGTTCGGGCCTGAGCCTTGTTCGGGTTCGGGCCTGGGGTCTGTTGCGGGGTTGACCTGGGGTGGGGGCTGGGTTTGGGGTGGTTCTTGGAGTCCTTAGAGGACTTCTTCAGGGTTCGTGCAGTTAGTGTTGCTTGTGGTTCATGGTTCGGGGGGTGAGGGTTGGGGGGTGAGTGCTCGGGATCGTTCTTTGGCCTTGTTGGTTGCCGTGTTGTGGGGAGCCAACTTCATCGCTCTTGATTTTGGGCTTGGGCAGTTCCCGCCCTTCTTCTTCGCCGGGTTGCGGTTCGCCGTGCTGTTGCCGCTGTTGTTCTTCGTTCCGCTTCCTGGGGTTCCTTGGAAGTGGTTGGTTGGGTACGGGTTGTGCTTCGGGGCCTTGCAGTTCGCCTTCTTGTTCGTGGCGATGAACATCGGGATGCCCACTGGGTTGGCTTCCCTGGTGCAGCAGGCTTCCGCTCCGTTCACCGTGGCACTCGGGGCTTTGCTGCTCCGGGAGCGGATCACTGGTTTGCAGGTTGTTGGCATCCTCACCGCTGTGGTGGGCATGGTGGTCATCGGGTGGCACCGGGCGCAGAGCGCCGCACTGGTGCCGATGCTGATCACCGTGTGCGGGGCTTTTTCGTGGGCCTTGGGGAACCTGTGCGCGCGGAAGGCCGATGCGCGGAACCCGTTGCACCTGACGTTGTGGATCTCGATCGTGCCGCCGCTGCCGATGTTCGCGTTGTCCGCCGCTTTCGAAGGGCCGAGCGCCGGGTGGGACGCGTTGGTGTCCGTCTTCGACTCCGCCACCGGGTGGTACGCGCTCGCCGGGCTCACCTACACCTCGTTGCTGGCCACGATCGTCGGGTCCGGGTTGTGGACGACGCTGATGGGTCGGTACCCGGCCAGCCGGGTTGCGCCGTTCTCGCTGCTGGTGCCGATCGTCGGGTTCACCACCGCGTGGTTGGTGCTGGGCGAGCAGCCGCACCCGGTGGAGCTCGCGGCGGGCGCCGTCGTCGTGAGCGGGGTGCTGCTGGGCAGCCTCAAGCTCACCCGCCGGGCCGCCCCGCCCGAAGCGCTCGAACCGCCCGCCGCGACCGCCTCGGCGAAGGCGGGCTGACGGCGCGCCTCAGGACCGGCGGCTGCTGGTCCGCTCGAAGTCCGGGTTGCACACGTGGACGCCGTTGCCCTCCGGGCAGTCGTAGGACACCAGGGTGCGGCCCGACTCGGTCACCAGGCGGTCCGCCGTCGCCGTCGCCAGGATCGCCCGGTGATCGCACGCGGTGCACCGCTGCGCGCTGCTGTACCTCACTCGCTACCTCCGTTCACCTGACCGTCGATCCTATGTGGACGCCACCCCGCACCGCGCGGAAATCGCACCTCCCGACCCGAGGTCCTCGCAGTTTCAATTGAAACTGCGACTTCCCCTGAGGGCGCGGCGCAGTTTCAATTGAAACTGCGGACCACCGGTCAGGGGGCGGAGGTGATGTCGCGGTCGCCGAAGTCCGCCGGGTCGACCGCTTCGGCGACCACCTCGTGCGGCTTCAGGCGACCGTCGCGGATCTCCTCGGCGTAGTGGCACGCCACCCGGTGGCCGGGCTTCAGCTCGCGGAGGGCGGGGCGCTCGGTGTCGCAGCGGCTCGGCTGGCGCCACGGGCAGCGGGTGTGGAAGCGGCAGCCCGCCGGCGGGTTGGCCGGGGACGGCAGGTCTCCGGTGAGCAGGATCTGCTCGCGCGAGTCCTCCACGGTCGGGTCCGGCACCGGGACCGCCGACAGCAGTGCCTTCGAGTACGGGTGCAGCGGCTCCGCGTAGAGGTCGTCCGATGTGGACTCCTCCACGATGCCGCCCAGGTACATCACGCCGACCCGGTCGGCGATGTGCCGCACCACCGCCAGGTCGTGCGCGATGACCAGGTAGGTCAGGCCGTACTCGGCCTGCAGGTCCTCCAGCAGGTTCACCACCTGCGCCTGCACCGAGACGTCCAGCGCCGACACCGGCTCGTCGGCCACCAACAGCTCCGGTCCCACCGACAGCGCGCGGGCGATGCCGATGCGCTGGCGCTGGCCGCCGGAGAACTCGTGCGGGTACTTGCGCAGCGAGGTCGACGGCAGGCCCACCGCGTCGAGCAGTTCCCGCAGCTTCTTGTCGGTGACCTCCCGGCCGGAGTCCATGCCGTGCGCGCGCATGCCCTCGACCAGCAGGGACTGCACCGACTGCCGGGGGTCGAGGGAGGACAGCGGGTCCTGGAAGACCATCTGCATGCGGCGGCGCATCCGGCGCAGCGCCTCGCCCTTCATCCCGGACAGGTCGACGCCGTCGAACACCACCTTGCCGCCGGTCGGCTTCTCCAGCCGCAGCACCGCGCGTCCCAGCGTCGACTTGCCGCAGCCGGACTCCCCGACCAGGCCGTAGGTCTCGCCGCGTTCGATGCGCAACGACACGCCGTCGACGGCGTAGACGTAACCGACCGTGCGGTCCAGCACCACGCCGCGCTTGATCGGGAAGTGCACCGCGACGTCCTCGACGTCGATCAGCACGTCCTGGGTGTCCCCGGCGGTCCCCAAGGTCTCGGTCATGCAGTTCCGCCTCTCCGCGATTTCCAGTGGTGATCGCGCCCAGGATCGAACTCACGTTCCGCGGTTTCTTGGGGCTGGGTCACGTCACGGTCCCCTGAGGTGCGGGTGAGCAGGACTTCGTTCGGCACAAGGGAGATCACGGTGTCTCCACCGGGGTCTGTGCTTCTCGCACCGGGTTGTGGCACCGCAGCAGGCGGGCGCCGACGTCGATGCTCACGTCCGGGGTCTGCTGCTCGCAGACCTCCTGCGCGTTCGGGCAGCGCGGGCAGAACGCGCACCCCGCGTCCCACGGGATGTTGTCGCTCACCGAGCCCTTGATCGGCGAGAGCCGCTGGCCGCGCGGAGCGTCCAGCCGCGGGATCGAGGCCAGCAGCCCGGCGGTGTAGGGGTGGCGGGGACGCGCGAACAGCTCGTGCCGCGCGGCGCGCTCCACCACCCGGCCCGCGTAGAGCACGTTCACCTCGTCGCAGAGCCCGGCCACCACACCCAGGTCGTGGGTGATCATGATCAGCGCGGTCTCGGTCTCCGCGACCAGTTCCGACAGCAGCCGCAGGATCTGCGCCTGGATCGTCACGTCCAGCGCGGTGGTGGGTTCGTCGGCGATGAGCAGCCGCGGCTTGCACGCCAGCGCCATCGCGATCAGCGCGCGCTGCCGCATGCCGCCGGAGAGCTGGTGCGGGAACTCCTTGAGCCGCCGTCGCGGGTCCGGGATGCCCACCCGGCGCAGCAGGTCCTCGGCCTCCGGCAGCGCTTCCTTGCGCGGCAGGCCGCGGTGCTGCTCGATGACCTCGGAGACCTGCAGCCCGATCGACACCACCGGGTTCAGCGAGGTCAGCGGGTCCTGGAACACCATGCTCAGATCGCTGCCGCGGCGCTGGTCCAGCTCCCGCTTCGACAGCGCGAGCAGGTCGGTGCCGTCGAAGCGCACCGAGCCGGAGACCTCCGCACCGCGCTGCGGCAGCAGCCCCATGATCGCCAGCGAGGTGACCGACTTTCCGCACCCGGACTCGCCGACCAGGCCGACGGTGCGGCCGGGCTCGACGTCGAAGGAGATGCCGTCCACGGCGGTCACCGGCGGCTCGCCCTTGCGGGCGAAGACGACCGAGAGGTCGCGGACTTCCAGCAGTGCCATGTTCCTCCTCCGTCAGCGCCGGCGCTTCGGGTCCAGCGCGTCCCGCAGGGACTCGCCGACCAGGGTGAAGCCGAGGGCGACCAGGATGATGCAGCTCGCCGGCCAGAACGCCAGCTGCGGGTGCGAGTCGATGATGTTCTGCGCGCCGCCGAGCATCTGGCCCCACTCCGGGACCGAGTCGTCGGCCGCGCCGAGGCCGAGGAAGGACAGCGCCGCCGCGTCGATGATCGCCACCGCCAGCACCAGCGTGGCCTGCACGATCACCGGCCCGAGCGCGTTCGGCAGCATGTGCCGGAACACGATCGAGCTCTCCTTCACGCCCAGCGCCCGCGCGGCCAGCACGTGGTCGCTGGCGCGCTGCGCCAGCATCGTGCCCCGCAGCAGGCGGCCGAAGATCGGCACCTGCACGATCGCCACCGCCAGGATCACGGTGAACTGGCTCTGCTGCACGAACAGCGCGCCGATCGACACCGCCAGCAGCAGCGACGGCACCGACAGCATCACGTCCACGACCCGCATCACCAGCGAGTCCACCCAGCCGCCGAACGCCCCGGCCAGCACGCCCAGCACCAGCCCGCCGCCGAGGCCGATCACGGTGGCCAGCACCGCGACCAGCAGCGTCTGCTGCGAACCCAGCAGCAGCCGGGAGAACAGGTCGCGGCCGTACTGGTCGCCGCCGAGCGGGTGGCCCTCCTGCGGCGGCGGGATCAGGTTCTCCGCGCGGGACACCTGGTCCACCAGCACCCGCTGCGCCGGGTCGTGCGGCGCCAGCAGCGGCGCCAGCAGCGCCACCAGCACGAACACCGCGATGATCACGGCGCCGACGACGAACACCGGGTTGCGCTTGAGCCGCCGCCACGCGGACGCCGCCAAGCTGACCCCGGCGTCCGACGACGCCTCCGCCAGCGCGTCGATGCGCTCCTTGCGCTGCGTTTTCAGAGCCATGACCTCACCGTGTCCGCAGTCGTGGGTCGATCACCGCGTACGAGAGGTCCACCAGCAGGTTGACCAGCACGTACACCATCGCCGAAGCCAGGATCACCACTTGCAGCACCGGGAAGTCCTTGCGCTCGAAGCCCAGCGCGACCGCCTGCCCGATGCCGGCGATGTTGAAGACCCGCTCGGTCAGCACCGCCCCGGCCAGCAGCGCACCGGTCTGCAGGCCGACCGTGGTGACCACCGGCAGCATCGCGTTGTGCAGGATGTGCCGACGGCGGATCACCATCGCGCCCAGGCCCTTAGCCCGCGCGGTGCGCACGTAGTCCTCGTCCATCACGTCCAGCACCGCGGCCCGGGTGATCCGGAAGATCACCGCGAACGGGATGGTGGACAGCGCGATCGCCGGGAGTATCAGGTGCACGAACGAGTCCCACGCGGCGTCCCACTCGCGGGTCATCAGCCCGTCGAGGATGTAGAAGCCGGTGATGCGGGTGGCGTCCAGCCCGGCGTCCTGCCGACCGGACGCGGGCAGCACGCCCAGCTGGACGGCGAAGACGAACTTCAGCAGGAACGCCAGGAAGAACACCGGCACCGCGACGCCCACCAGCGACCAGGTGATGCTGACGTTGTCCAGCCAGCTGCCGCGCTTGCGGGCGGCCAGGTAGCCCATCGGGATGCCGATCGCCACCGCCAGCAGCAGCGCCAGGATGGACAGCTCCAGCGTCGCCGGGAACCGGGTCAGGAACACCTCCAGCGCGGGCGACCCGGGTTGGACGCCGGTGGAGCTGCCGAAGTCACCGGTGATGGCGCGACCCAGGAAGCGCCAGTACTGCACGAAGATCGGCTGGTCCATGCCGAGGTCGGCTTCCAGCTTGGCCCGCGCCTCCGGCGTGGCGCGGTCCCCCAGCATCGCCGACACCGGCCCGCCGGGCAGCGACCGCAGCCAGGCGAACAGCAGGATCGACAGGACGAAGACGACCAGCACCAGCTGTGCCAGTCGCCGGATCGTGTAGCGGAGCACGCGAACCCCCGTTGCTCAGTTCGGCCGTGAGCACGGTCCCGCGCGGAACCGGGCAGCAGCGCCGGTTCCGCGCGAGACCGTCACCTCACTGGCCCGAGACGCTCACCGAGGCGAACTCTTCGGCGGTCAGGGGCGAGGTCTGCAGACCGTCCACGTTGGAGCTCGTCACGATCGCCGGCGGCGAGTGCGACAGCGGGACGGCCGGCAGGTACTCGGACAGCAGCTTGCGGTTGATGTCCTGGTACATCTGGTTGCGCTTGGCCTCGTCCGGTTCGCTGTCGGCGGCCTTCAGCTGGTTGGCCAGGTCCGCGCCCCACGGCGAACCCGCCGTGTAGAAGCGGTTCTCCGTGGTGCCGAAGAAGGTGCCGATGAAGTTGTCCGGCGTGTTGTAGTCGCCGGTCCAGCCGAGCAGGAAGATGTCGGCCCGGGCGTTGTCGACGTCGTCGATGTAGCCGCCGTTCCACGGCTTGCTGACCGGGTTGACCGTGATGCCGGCCTCGCGCAGGTCCTCGGCGAGGGCGTTGTAGATGCCCTGCGGGTCCGGCATGTACGGCCGGGTCACCTCGGTGGGCCAGTAGAAGTTCACCGCCAGGTCCGGCACGCCCGCCTCGGCGAGCAGCTGCTTGGCCTTGGCCGGGTCGTGCGGGTACTGCTGCACGTCCTTGGCGTAGCCGTCGACCGTTTCCGGGTAGAACTGGGTCGCCACCGAGGCGCCCTCCGGCAGGTTCGCCTTGACCAGCGTCTCCCGGTCCACCGCGTAGGCCAGCGCCTGGCGGACCCGCAGGTCCTTCAGCGCCGGGTTGTTCTTCTGGGTGATGCCCAGGTACATGATGTTGAACGGGTCGCGGACCTGGACGTTGTGCCCGGCGTCGCGCAGCGCCTTGAGGTCGGCGGCGTTCGGGTAGTCGTAGCCGTCGATGGCCCCCGACTCCAGCTCCTGCTTGCGCACCGTCTCGTCCGGGATGATGCGGAAGATCAGCTCGTTGACCTTGGCCTTCTCACCCCAGTACTCGTCGTTGCGGGTGAGCTTGATGGTGCCGTTGCCCTCGTCGTAGGAGGCGAACTTGAACGGCCCGGTGCCGGTCGGGTGCGAGCGCGAGTACTCGGGGTAGACGAAGCTGTCGCCCTGCGCCTGCACGTTGTTGGCCTGGTACTTCTCCATCGCCGTCGGCGACTGCATGCTGAACGACGGGAGCCCGAGGATGTCCGGGAACTTCGAGCTGGCGCGGGTCAGGTGCACCACCGCGGTCGCCGGGTCCGGCGACTCGCAGGACTGGTACAGCGACGGGGTCGCACCGTCGGAGAACCCGCCGAAGTTCTCGATCCAGTAGTAGGACAGCGCGTTGTTCTGCCCGGCCCCGGTCTGCTCGTACATGCGCTGGAAGTTCTTGCACACCGCTTCGGCGTTGAAGTCGGTGCCGTCGTGGAACTTCACGCCGGTGCGCAGCTTGAACGTCCAGGTCTTGCCGTCCGGGGTGTGCTCCCAGGACTCCGCGAGCTCCGGTTGGACGTCGGCGGACCCGGGCTTGAACCCGACCAGCCCCTCGGTGATCTGCCGGGTGACCCGGAAGGTCTCACCGTCGGAGGCGTAGAAGGGGTCGAACCCGTCGGGGGCCCCAGCCGCGCCGAAGGTGAACGTGCCGCCTTCCCCGCCGCCCGCTTCGCGCTGGGACTGCGCGCAGGCGGCCAGCGAGGTGGCCGCGACCAAGGCGACACCGACGGTGGCGACACGGCGCCGCGTGGTGAGCGCGCGACGTGGCGCCGATGGAGCTCTACTCATGGAACACCTCAGTGTGTCTCAGGTCTCAGAGTTCCGTGAGACTAACCCGCAGCGCGCGTTCACTGGGGTCCTCGAGGTTACGATCCGACTACTTAGGGCGACCTAATGAACCGGTGGATATCGGACATTAATCCAGTCGGACCAGCGAATTCGCCTACTTTCCACCGAAGCAACTCCGGACCGGAGTTGTGGCAAATACGGGAAAATCCGCTGACACCCACCGGATTCACAGGCTGTGGCAAGCCGACCGCGCCACGGTGGGAAGGGAGTGCGGGCGAACATCCCGGAGCCCGCACCGCCACGCCAACCGGCCACGGGATTCCCGATGGCTACAGGGCTCGGCGGCCCGAGAGGGCTCGGCCCAGGGTGAGCTCGTCGGCGAACTCGAGGTCGCCGCCCATCGGTAGGCCGGAGGCGAGGCGGGTGACCGTCAGGCCCGGGAAGTCGCGCAACATCCGGACCAGGTAGGTCGCGGTGGCCTCGCCCTCGGTGTTCGGGTCGGTCGCGATGATCACCTCGGTGATGTCGTCCTGCCCGATGCGGGCCAGCAGCTCGCGCACCCGCAGCTGGTCCGGGCCGACCCCGGACAGCGGGTCCAGCGCACCGCCCAGCACGTGGTAGCGCCCCTTGAACTCGCGGGTGCGCTCGATGGCCAGGACGTCCTTGGGCTCCTCGACGACGCACACCAGCGTCTTGTCCCGGCGGGAGTCCCGGCAGATGCGGCAGGTGGCCTCCTCGGAGACGTTGCCGCAGACGTCGCAGAACACCACGCCCTCCTTGACCTTCTGCAGCACCTCCTGCAGCCGGGTCACGTCCGCGGGCTCCGCCGCGAGCAGGTGGAAGGCGATGCGCTGCGCGCTCTTCGGACCGATGCCCGGCAACCTGCCGAGCTCGTCGATCAAATCCTGTACCGGACCTTCGTACACTTCTCGCTCGTTTCCAGGGGCTGCGCAGCTTCGGCTGAAACTGCGATCACGGCTGGTGCTCCGCTGAGCTCTTCTCTTGGTCGGCTGCGACCGCTGCGGCACCTGGCCTGCGTTGAGCCACAGGTTGCCGCCAAGGGCTTCCGGTGCCCACCTCCGCGGCTCGCACCGCCGCGAATCCTCAGCGTTCGCCTGGCGAGGACGGCCCTGACGCCATGCGGTCCTGCACCAGTCAGGGCACCCGCAGACCAGGCGGGCGCTGAGGTTCCGCTCCCGGCACCGCCACGCTGGACGAGGTGGGAGAACCGGATCCAAGCTGGTCCGGGGATCACATGCCCGGGAGGCTCATCCCGCCGAGTCCACCACCGAGGCCGCTGGTCAGCGGGCCCATCTTCTCCGCCTGGAGCTCCTGCGCCGCGCGGTTGGCGTCGCGGACCGCGGCGACCACCAGGTCCGCCAGCGTCTCGGTGTCCTCCGGGTCGGCGGCCTTCGGGTCGATCGAAAGCCCCTTCAGCTCGCCCGAGCCGGTCACCGTGGCGGTAACCAGCCCGCCCCCGGCGCTGCCGGAGACCTCAGCCGCGGCGAGCTCCTGCTGCGCAGTCATCAGCTGCTGCTGCATCTTCTGCGCCTGTTCCATGATCTGCTGCATGTTCGGCTGGCCACCTGGCTGCACCGTGTTCCTCCTCGCCTCGCGGGACCTGCGCCACCCCGCACGGGGGGTACGGCTCCAGCCTAAAGCCTGCTGGTGGTCGCGTTGCTCGCGTGGTCGCTTAGGTGCTCCCTGGTGCGCGGGTCAACCCCTGGGCTTGGCAGGTTCCACGTGACAGGGTGTCGGCATGGCGCTGGACATCGTGCGGTTGTTGCAGCTCACCAGCTGGCGGGCCTTCGACGTGGCCAGCACCGGGCGGGTGCTGGCGGGCTCCGACGAGTCCGGCTCCACGCAGCTGGTCGAGATCGGCGGCGGCACGAGCACCCCGCTGACCGCGCTGTCCGGCGCGGTGTCCGGCCGCTACCTGCCGGGCGAGCGCGCGGTGGTGGTGCAGCACGACACCGACGGCGACGAACGCGGCCAGCTGTCGCTGCTGCGCCTGGACCAGCCACGGCCCGGACCGGTCCGGCTGCCCGAGCTGTGCCCGCTGGTCCGCGACCCCGAGCACGTGCACCGGCTGCTGGACGTGCTGCCCGGCCGGATCGTCTACAGCACCAACCGCCGCAACGAGGTCGACTTCGACGTGGTGGTCCGCGACGTGACCACCGGCGAGGAGCACGTCGCCTACGACGGGGGCGGCATGGTGCTGGAGGTCGCGGCGGCGCCGGACGGCCACCGGGTGGCGCTCACCGTGCCCGGCGGGCCACCGATGTCCGACCAGCTGCTGGTGGTCGACGGGACCTCGGTGCGGGCGGTGACCGGCCGGGAGGTGCCCGCCCGGCACACCAACATCCGCTGGCTGCCCGGTGGTTCCGGGCTGATCACCACCACCAACTTCGAGCGCGACCGCACCGGCATCGCCCGCATCGACCCGCGCACCGGGGCCCGGACCTGGCTGGTGACCTCCGACAACCACGACCTGACCGGCTGGCCCTCCCCGGACGGCAGGACGCTGCTGGTGCAGGCCAACGACGACGGTGCGAGCCGCCTGGCGCTGCACGACGCGGCGACCGGCGAGCGGCTGCGCGAGGTGCGCCTGCCCGCGGACGGCTGGTGCGCGTTACCGCTGCCGCAACCCGTGTGGTCGCCTGACTCGCGGTTCGTCGCGCTGACGTTCACCGGCCCGGCGGTCCCCGGCGACGCGCTGCTGCTGGACGTGACCACCGGCGAGTGCCGCGCGCTGACCAACTCCGCCGGGCAGCTCGACGAGCGGCCGGTGGAGCCGAGCACCCACCGGGTGCCGACCCGCGACGGCGAGCAGCTGCCGTGCTTCCGCTACTCCCCCGCGGACCCCGACCCGCAGCTGGCCGGGTCCGCGGTGCTGATCGTCCACGGTGGACCGGAGAGCCAGTCGGTGCGGGCGTTCAACCCGATCATCCAGGCGCTCGTCGCGCAGGGCCACGAGGTGCTGGTGCCGAACGTGCGCGGCTCCACCGGCTACGGCAAGCGCTGGTACTCCGCCGACGACGGCCGCAAGCGCCTGGAAGCGGTGGCCGACCTGGGCGACCTGCACGACTGGCTGCCCGAGCTCGGCCTGGACCCGCGCCGGGCCGCGCTGTGGGGCGGCTCGTACGGCGGCTACATGGTGCTGGCCGGGCTGGCGTTCCAGCCGGAGCGCTGGGCGGCGGGCGTCGACATCGTCGGCATCTCGTCGCTGGTGACGTTCCTGGAGAACACCGCCCCGTACCGGCGCGCCCACCGCGAACGCGAGTACGGCTCGCTGCGCGCCGACGCGGACTTCCTCCACCGGGCCTCGCCGCTGACCGAGGTCGAGTCGATCGCCGCACCCCTGTTCGTCCTGCACGGCGCCAACGACCCGAGGGTGCCCCTGTCGGAGGCGGAGCAGGTCGCCGGAGCGCTCCGCGCGAAGGGACTGGAGTGCGAACTCCTGGTCTACCCGGACGAAGGGCACGGCCTGGCCAAGCGCACCAACCGACTCGACGCCTACCCCAGGGCCCTCGACTTCCTGGCCCGCCACCTCGCGAAACCCACCTGACCCAACCGCCCCGCCGTCGGCCCCGAACGCGGTTTCCACCGAGGTGGAACCCCTGCAGCCGAGCCACCCGTCGTTGCAGTTCCAACTGAAACTGCAACGGTCAGGCAAGCACCGACGCCGCTCCCACCGACCCCCAGCGCCGATCGCGAGCGAAAGAGCGGTGACGTGTCGTCGGATGAGCAAGGACGGGCGCAGTTTCAATTGAAACTGCGGGCTTCCGGCGTGTCGGGTGCCCGACACACCGGTGGTGCGTCGGGACGACTTCACTGCTCGGTGCAGGTGAAGGTGCGATCCCCATTGAGATCGGACGTCCGACCTCAGTGGAAATCACGTGGTCGGAGCCGAGGAACCGGTGGGGCGGAGCCCCTGGGCGGTGTGGGGTCAGTTGTCGATTCGGCGGGCGCCGAGTTCCCGTTCGAAGAGCTCGACCGCCGCCGCCTCGGGGTCCGGGCCGACCGGCGTGGTGCCGTCGTACGGGGAGGACTCGGCGAGCATCGCCTCCGGGTCCTCCTCGTCGTCGGCGGCCGACGGCTTCGGCGCGCGCGGCGGTTCCGACGGCCTGACCGGCTCCGGTGGCGGCGGGACGTCGTCCGGCGGTGGCGGTTCCTCGTCCGGGGGTTCGGGCGGGGGCGGGATGTCGTCGGGCTCCGGCGTACGCGGCACCGAACCCTGGCGCGGCGACTGCGCCCGCGCCTGCCCGTTGGACGGGCGCGACGGCTGAGCGCTCGAAGCCGGGTTGTTCGGCGGCTCGCTCGGTGGCGGGCTCGTGGCCTCGGAGTTCGCGGTCGACCGGCGCTGCGGGGGCTGCTTCGGCGCAGCCGGGCGCGCCGGTGCTGGCGGCGGCGCCGCACCCGCCTCGACGCACTGGATCTCCCAGTCGCCGGGGCTGACCACCTGGCTGAGCGCCTGCCGCACGAAGTCCAGCCGACGCTGCTGGGCGAACTGCTTGACCAGGCCGGACGTGGGCATCGACAGCACGAGCACACCGTCGCGGATGTCCTGCACCGTGGCGTTGAGCAGGAGCGCCTGCGTCGGCCGGTTCAGCTTCGCGACGGCCTGCAGCACGTCGTTCCACACCTTCCGCACCTGCGCCGCGTCGTACCCGCCTGCGGCTCCCGCCGCAGCAGGCTCCGCCTGCCCGGCTCCGCCGGTCGCTCCACCGCCGGTCGCCGCTCCGCCGCGCTGCGGCTCCGCCGCACCACGCGCGCTCGGCGGCTGCGCCCCGGCTCCGCCGCCCGGCGCCGCCGACGCGCCGCCACGCGGCTGCACCGCAGCTCCGCCCGCCTGCGCCGACGCTCCGCTTCCCGGCTCCGCAACGGCTCCGCCCGGCGCCGGTACTCCGCCCGTCTGCCCGTCTCCGCCCTGCGCCACAGCTCCGCCAGGCTCCGCCACAGCTCCACCCGGCTGCGCCGACGCTCCGCCCGACGCCGCGACTCCGCCCTGCGGCTCCGCCGCGGCTCCGCCGCCCGGCTCCGCTCCGTCGCGGGTCGCGGCTTCCGCCGCCGCGCGCTCGTGCGGGCGTTGGAAGACCCGGCGCGGCCGGGAGTCGCCGTCCGCCGCTGGCGCGGCGTCCTGGGCGGGTGCGGTGCCCTCGCCTGGGGCCAGGGTCGCGCGGCGTTCGACGCGTTCGATTCGTTGCAGGAGCGCCGCCTCCGCGTCCGAGACCGCGGGGAGCAGCATCCGGGCGCAGAGGAGTTCGAGCAGGAGGCGGGGTGCGGTGGCGCCGCGCATCTCGGCCAGCCCGGTGTGCACGATCTCGGCGAAGCGGGAGAGGGTGGCCGGGCCGAGCTGGTCGGCCTGGGTGCGCATCCGCGTCAGCTCCTCGCCCGCCGCCTCCACCAGGCCGCGGTCGGCCGCGTCCGGGACCGAGCTGAGCAGCACCAGGTCGCGGAAGCGGTCGAGCAGGTCCGAGCCGAAGCGGCGCGGGTCGTGGCCCGCTTCCACCAGCCGGTCGACGGTGCCGTAGACGGCCGCCGCGTCGCCGCTCGCGAGCGCGTCCACCATGTCGTCGATCAGGGCCACGTCGGTGACGCCGAGCAGCGCGACCGCGCGCTCGTAGGTGACGCCCTGGTCGGTCGCCCCGGCCAGCAGCTGGTCGAGCACGCTCAGCGTGTCGCGCGCGGAGCCACCGCCAGCACGGATGACCAGCGGGAACACCGCGGGCTCCACCTGCACGCCCTCGTCGGCGCAGATCCGCTCGACCAGCTCGCGCATCACGCCCGGCGGCATCAGCCGGAACGGGTAGTGGTGGGTCCGGGACCGGATGGTGGTGAGCACCTTGTCCGGCTCGGTGGTGGCGAAGACGAAGATCAGGTGCTCGGGCGGTTCCTCGACGATCTTCAGCAGGGCGTTGAAGCCCTGCGTGGTGACCATGTGGGCCTCGTCGATGATGAAGATCCGGTACCGCGACTGGGCGGGCGCGTAGAAGGCCCGGTCGCGCAGTTCGCGGGTGTCGTCGACACCACCGTGGCTGGCCGCGTCGAGCTCGACGACGTCGACGCTGCCGCCGCCCTCGGGCGCCAGCGCCACGCAGGAGTCGCACTCGCCGCACGGGTCGGCCGTCGGCCCCTGCGCGCAGTTCAGCGAGCGGGCGAGGATGCGCGCGCTGGAGGTCTTGCCGCAGCCGCGCGGCCCGGAGAACAGGTACGCGTGGTTGATCCGGCCGGAGGACAGCGCGGTCCGCAGCGGCTCGGTGACGTGTTCCTGCCCGACGACCTCAGCGAAGGTCGCCGGACGGTACTTGCGGTAGAGGGCGAGCGCCACGACCAGAACCCTACGCGGTACGGCTGACGGCCCGAACAGGACCCGAACGGCCCCGAATGAAGAAGGGGACCCCGTGCACCCGCCAGAGCCCGCTTACCCTTGCTGCCTTCCGGCCCTGGGGGAGTTCACAGGATGGACGCCGCACGGGGTCCACGGACAGTGTAACCCGACCGCCTCGGTGCTCCGCGACGAGGCCTCGCTCACCGGTCGGCGGGCACGTCCCCGGTCATCCGGCGCAGCGCCGCCACGTGTCCGCGGTAGGCGTTCCGGCCCTGTTCGGTGAGCCGGAACCAAGTCCGCGGCCGACGCCCCACCGCACCCTTGCGGACCTCCAGGTACCCGGCGTCCTCCAGCGCCCGCGAGTGCTTCGACAGCATCGAGTCGCTGAGCTCGGTCGAGTCCCGCACCACCCTGAACTCCACCCAGTCCGCCCCGGCCAGCAGCGCGCAGATCGACAGCCGCGGCAGCGGGTGGATGACGGAGTCGATCACGCCCGCACCTTTCCCGCGGCGACGTCCCGGCCGATGCCCAGGTAGACGTTCCGGACGGCCACCCCGGCCGCCGCCCCGCCGAGCACGGCCACTCCCAGCGCGGCCCCGACGAGCCCGTTCAGGATCAGCACCAGCACCCCGACGGTGCCCACCGCCAGCGCCCCGACCTGCAGGAGCACCGTCCGCGCGACGGAGGGGTAAGCGGCCGAGGTCCGCGCGGGCAGGCTCACCCCAACCAACCTCGGCACCAGGAAGGCCGGGCTGCAGAGGGCGGCGAGCCCGAGCACCTGCGCCAACGCGCCGACCACCCCGAACCCGGTGACGTACAGCACGGGCGCCCCCAGCAGCGCCGCCGCCCCGACCGCGTAGAGCACCACGTACCAACCAGGCAGCCGCAACCGCCCGGCGAGCTCCGCCTGCTGCCGCTCGACCTCGCCCAGAGCCGATCCCACCTCGTCCATGCCCGCTCCTCGCTCGTCCACTTTCTAACTGGAAAGTACTTTACAGGCGGCGCGGCGATGGTCAACCGGGTCGCGATCACACGGGGCTGCTGGTCTGCGATCCGGAGCGCGAGGTGGCGCGGGACTCAGGAACGTCGGACGCGCTGGCCGCACATGCGCCGTCGTGCGCCGGGCATCGTCACGAAGTCGTGCGGTGGGAGGAGCGCGTCACCGAGCGGCCCAACGCACCAGGCCCCAGCCCCCGAGGGTCAGCACCACTGCCCCGCCGAGGAGGGAACTCCCGATGATCACGCCCTCCCGCGGCGCGCTCTCCATGCGCCGCACCATCTCGTCGTAGCCGACCGACGAGCGCTGCTCACCGAAGGTGATGAGGCACTGGTCCCCGCGGTGCATGACCTTCCCGTCACACGTCGGGGGCCCTTCGCCGGTGCTGTGCAGCCCGCCGAGCAGCGCAACCGATCCAGCGACCGCCGCGCCGAACGCGAAGGACCACATCAAGGCACCGATGATCCCCGCGAGCACCTTCATCGCGCCTCCCCCATCGGGGAGCACCGCGACGCCAGCGCTCCCCGCACCCGTGTTCCAGCGCCAGCAGACGCTACTCCAACCAGGCGTCCTGACCACCGTTTTCGCGCGGAACCAGCTGTTCGGCCGAGGCGACCCGACCACCGGCCCACCGCGGCGGCGCAGAAAAGTTCATGCTCCGCGCCGCCGAGCCCCCGAGCCTTGACGCCTTCCGCCGTGCTCTCCTGCCACAGGCCCTCGAACAAGGTCGCCACCGAGCGCCACGCAAGATCACGACGACCACCGCCGCCAGGCGCGTCCGCCCAGGTCATGACCCGTATCCGCTGCTCAGGGAGCCCTCTGCTAGGCTTCCGCACGGAGGATTGGCCGAGCGGCCTAAGGCGCACGATTGGAAATCGTGTTGGGTTAACAGCCCTCACGGGTTCGAATCCCGTATCCTCCGCTGGTCAGAGCCCCGGCAGCCACACGCGCAGCCGGGGCTCTTCCGCGTCCAGGCCCAATTCCCACCTCAGTCACTCGGGGAATTCCCAGCCCTGCACCACACGCGGACGTCGGCGCTGGCGGCCGGGGCGTCGCCCTCCGGATCAGGCCATCGAATCCCGCATCCTCCGCGTTCAGGGCGAATGCCCCGCGAGGTCCTCGCGGGGCATTCGCCTCTTCGGTCTCAGCGGACGGTGAAACGGGCGATCTGGGGGTCGTGGTCGCTGGCCTGGTCGGCGAACTCCGCGTTGATGTGGACCAGGTCGTAGTCCGCCGGGAGCGACGGGGTCGCCAGGATGTGGTCCAACTGCTGGGAGTTGCCCTCGTAGACGTAGCTGTAGCGCTCGACCGGGGGCAGGGCGTCCGCCAGCGGGACGAGCGCGCCGCCCTCGGTCAGCCGCCGCACCGCCGGGGAGAAGCCGTAGTCGTTGAGGTCGCCGAGGACCACCACGCGGGCCTGGTCGTCGATGGCCAGTGCTTCGTCGACGAAGCCGCGCACCGCCTGCGCCTGCTTGTCGCGCTGGATCTCGGAGACGCGTTCCGGTGGCTGGAAGCGGCCGTGCAGCGGCTGGTCGCCGCCCTTGGAGTTGAAGTGGTTGGCCACCACCAGCACCGGGCGGCCGCGGAACAGGAACTCGCCGACCAGCGGCTTGCGGCTGTCCTGCCAAGCCTCGTCCGCCGGGTCGATGCGGCCCGGGGAGGCGCTCAGCCCCACGCCGTTGCCGCGCTCGACCGGGTGCACCGGGGTGGTCGCGTCGCCGCCCGGTCGGTCCACGAAGGACACCCGGGCCGGGTTGTAGAGGAACGCCACCCGGATGTTGCCGCCGGG
The DNA here is from genome assembly GCF_040300525.1 of Saccharopolyspora sp. NPDC000359. NCBI lineage: Bacteria > Bacillati > Actinomycetota > Actinomycetes > Pseudonocardiales > Pseudonocardiaceae > Saccharopolyspora > Saccharopolyspora sp. NPDC000359. Next base: position 137,691 of record NZ_JBEPDU010000006.1, read on the forward strand.
CTGGCCGCCGTCGGTGTTGTCCTGCGGGTCGATCTGGCGCCACAGGTAGCGCGGGCCGCCCGCCGCCGCGATCGCGTCGGTGAACTCGCGGAGCGTGTCCTCGGCAGCCACCACGCCGTCGTCGGTCGGGCCGCTGTTGTCCTGGACCTCTTCCAGCGCGACGATGTCCGGCGACGCCAGGTGCTCGACCACGCCCTGCGCGAGCCGGTCGAACTTCGCCTGGTCGTCGCCCGGTGCGAGGTTCTCCACGTTGTAGGTGGCGACCGCCAGCTCGTCCCGGCCCTGCGGTCGGGTCGACTCCGGCCGCAGGTCGCCTGGCTGGTGCTCGCCGAGGCGGGTCGCCGCCAGCACGTAGCCGCCGAAGCTGGAGTAGTCCAGCGGTCCTTCGGTGCCGCCGCGCAGGGTGTCGCCGACGTTGGCCGCGGGGAACTCACCGCCGGCCAGCGATTCGACCTTCAGCCGCCCCGCGTTGGGGTCGGCGTAGCCGGTGTAGGTGGTGCCGCCACGGCCGTTGGCGTTCTGCTCCGGCTTGGTGGTGATCCACAGCGCCCGGTAGGCGTCGGTCGGCCCGACCACCCGCGCGTCGTCGACCCGCAGCAGCATGCCCTCGCGCGACTCGAGGTGGTCCAGCGCGTAGCGCTGCGGTTCCAGCTCCCGCTTGTCGATGCCGCCGTCCAGCGGGGCGAACTCGACCGGCACCGAGTCCGGGCCGAGCACCTCGGCGGGCACCTCGCCGCGGCCGGTGACCCGCCAGCTCGCCTCGACCAGCTCGGTCACCGACTGGTTCGGCGTTGTCTCCGGCGTTTCCCCGCTCCCCGCGGGGTAGTACTCGGTGACCGTGCCGTCCACCGCCACCGCGTCGCCGACGGCCACCGCCGGGGTCTGCTCACCGGTGAAGACGAACAGGCCCTCGCTGGTGCGCGGATCACCGTCGGGATCCGGGTCCTGGAACCAGAACCCGCGCGCCGACCCGTGGCCGCGCACCCCGGTGACGACGCCGGGCACCCCGGACACCCGCTGCCCGCTGAGCGGGGACACCCGCGTGGTGCCCTGGACGTCGTGGATCCGCACCGCGGGTCCAGCAGCGGCGGCGGGGGCCAAGGAGACCAGCACCCCGGTAGCGACGAGCAGTGACGTGACGCGCACTTCGGCTTCCTCTCGCCAAGCGACATGATCGCCGAGAAGCTACCCGCCCGAAGCCACGAACGACACACGATCACGTGAACAACGAGGTCGCCTGCACCAGCGCGTGCTGAGTAGTTCCCCCCTTGCCGGGCCGGGTGGTGGCCCACTGGACTGAGCAGTGTGATCGCCGATGGGAGGTACGCCGTGCCGAGCAGACCGGTCGGGGCCCGAGTACTGGTCGTCCTCGCCACGTGCGCAGTGCTGGTGCCCTGGTCGCTGTTCTGCTTGCTGATGTTCGGGTTCTCCGCGATGTGCACCGACGACTTCGACGACTCCGACTGCGCCGAAGCGATGAGCCTCCCGGTCCTGCTCGGCGCCCTGGGCCTGCTGCTGGCCGCGGCCCAACTGGTGGCGGCGCTGCGCGGGCGCACGTCGAGGTCGGTCTTGCTGCGCGGCATCCCCGCGCTCGTGCTCGCACCCCTCGGGGTCCTCCTGCTGTTCACGCTGTGATCGTGAACAGCACGAAAAAAGACCGGCCCCCGTGGGGACCGGTCCTCTTCGAGCGGTAGCGGTGGGATTCGAACCCACGGTGGCTGTTAACCACACGCGCTTTCGAGGCGCGCTCCTTAGGCCGCTCGGACACGCTACCGCCGACTAGGCTACATGTTCGGGTCCGCGCTCCTGGCGGGGGGTCAGCGCCACGCGCGGAGGGCGTCCGCCAGGGCGACCCTGGCCCGGAAGAGGCGTCCGCGCACCGCTTGCTCACCTGCGCCGACGCGCTCGCCGATCTTTAGGTACGACAGGCCGTCGATCTCGGCGAGCAGCCAGACCTCGCGCTGCGCGGGCGGCAGGGCGGCCAGCGCGCGGAGCAGGTCCAGCACCCCCGCGCCCGCTTCGGCCGCTCGCTGCGGGTCGGCGATGGGCGCACCGCCGTGCACCGCGCGCTGCTCCGGCACCGACCACACCAGGTCGGTGCGGCGGGTGCGCTTCGTGCGCAGGACGATCAGGCAGCGGCGGCGGGCGATCTGGAACAGCCAGGTCCGCAGCGCAGCCGGTTCGCGCAGGTCACCGGCCCGCCGCCACACCGTGATGAAGGCGTCCTGGACCACGTCCTCGGCCTCCGCGCGGTCGCCCAGCATCCGCAGCGCCATGCCCAGCAGCGGGCCCGAGCAGCTGTGCACCAGTTGTTCGAAGGCCACGTCGTCACCAGCAGCGATGCGCTCTGCGAGCACCGCATCGGTCGGCTCCACGTCACTCCCCTGCAACGCGATGGGTCCGCCCCGGCGAAGCGGAGCGGACCCATCGTCACAGGATCCGGTCAGGATGGTGGCCCGGACAGGCCACCCGAACCGGTGGAATATTCCTCACTTGTTGTCGTCGCGGAGCCGGTCCTTCGCGTCGTCCACGGCCCCGGCCGCACGGTCCTTGACGTCCTGGCCGGCCTCCTTGGCCTTGCCCGCCACCTGGTCGCGCTCGCCAGCGCGCTTCATCTCGTCGTTCCCGGTGGCCTTGCCGAGGGCTTCCTTGGCCTGCCCGGCCAGCTGCTCGGCCTGCTGCTTGGCCTTGTCGAACACACCCATCGGTCACTCCGTTCCTACGGGGAACACGTGCACCACTCCGGGTACCCACGATCGCCCGGACCACTCCGGTCAGTGATCCACATCACCGCGGTGGCCGGCGAAGAACTCCTCGAGCACCGCCGCGCACTCGTCGGCCAGCACCCCGCCGACCACCTCGGGCCGGTGGTTCTGCCGACGGTCGCGCACCACGTCCCACAGCGAGCCGACGGCGCCGGTGCGCGGCTCCCACACCCCGAACACCACCCTGGCCACCCTGGCCAGCACCAGCGCGCCCGCGCACATCGTGCAGGGCTCGACGGTGACCGCGAGCGTGCAGCCCTCCAGCCGCCAGCCGTCGCCGTGCGCGGCGGCCGCGGCGCGCAGCGCCAGGACCTCGGCGTGCGCGGTGGGGTCGCGGAGGGCCTCCCGCTGGTTGTGCGCCTCGGCCAGCACCCGGCCGCCCGGGTCCACCACCACCGCGCCGATCGGAACATCCCCTGTGGACGGAGCCGCGGCGGCGACGCGCAGCGCGGCCCGCACCAGCTCGACGTCACCGGCGCGGGAACCGGATCCGCTCACTGCTCCAACTTCTCCAGCAGCTTCTCGAAGTCGTCCCCGAAGCCGCAGCGCTGGGCGATCATCACCAGCTGCTCGTCCGGGTAGAGGTCGACCTCTTCGATGATCACCAGCAGCTCGCCCTCGGGCAGTCCCAGGTCGGCCAGGATGGACAGGTTGCCCTCCGGCCAGACCTCCTCGTCGTCCTCGTCGGGCGGCTCGACGCGCAGCAGGTCCAGGACGTCCGCGGCGATGTCGTAGTCCAGCGCGGCGGCCGCGTCCGACAGCAGCAGGTCCACCCCGCCGGGCACCGGCCGGATCAGCACGAAGAACTCGTCGTCCACATTGCACATGCCGAACACCGCGCCGGTGGACCGCAGCTCGCGCAACGCCGTGATGGAGGCGTCCAGGCCGGTCAGCGCGGTTCTGTCCATCGCGCTGCACCGCCACCGCCCGTCCTCGCGCACCACGGCGACGGCGAAGCCCGCGACCGGCTCCTGCACCGTCATGGGGACACCGTAGAGCGTGTGAACGCCACCCGAAAGCACTACTGCGCGCTCGTAACCTTCCGAGCACCGAAAGCCCCTCAACCGGGTGCGCCGTGACCGACCGGGTCGGGCAGGATGGGTGGATGCGTGCCGTGTGCGTGATCGGACTGGGACTCATCGGTGGCTCGGTGCTGCGGGCCGCCTCCGCCGCCGGGCGCCCCGCGTGGGGCAGCACCGCCTCCGAGGACGACGCCGCCGCAGCGCGGGCGGAGGGCTTCGAGGTCGTCGACGTGGCCGCGGCGCTGCGCCGGGCCGCCACCGAGGACGCGCTGGTCGTGGTGGCGACACCGCTGACCGCCGTCCGCGATGTGCTGCGGGCGGTCGCCGAGCACGCGCCGGAGGCGTGGCTTACCGACGTGGTCAGCGTCAAGGATCCCGTCGCCGCCGAGGTCCGCAGCCTGCTGCCGGGGGCCCGCTACGCGGGCGGTCACCCGATGGCCGGGCTGTCCAGCTCCGGGTGGGTGGCCGGTTCCGCCGAGCTGTTCTCCGGCGCGGCCTGGGCGGTCACCCTCGAGGAGGACACCTCGCTGGCGGCGTGGCGGGAGGCCGCGCAGCTGGCGCTGGACTGCGGCGCGCAGGTGGTGCCCACCTCGGCGGCGTCGCACGACTCCGCGGTGGCCCGGATCTCGCACCTGCCGCACGTGTTCGCCGCGGTGCTCGCGGCGGTCGGCGCGGACGGTGGACCGCTCGCGCTGTCGCTGGCGGCGGGCTCGTTCCGGGACGGCACGCGGGTGGCGGGCAGCTCGCCGGAGCTGGTGCGGGCCATGACGGAGGGCAACCGGAACGCCCTGCTCGACGCGGTGGACGACGCCCTCGGCCGGTTGGGCGCGGCCCGCGGCTCGCTCGCCTCCACCGGCGGCCTCAAGTCCACAGTGGACATGGGCTACGACTCCCGCCGCTTCCTGGACGAACTGGTCACCTGCGAACGCACGACCACGACGGTCCCCCTCGACGCCGCAGCCCCCCAACGCCTCCGCGAACTCGGCGACCTCGGCAGCCGGGTAGTCGCCCTCACCCCCGACTCAGCCCAAGTCGAAACCCCCACCTCGGTCTGACCCAGGCCCTGGTCCTGGCTGAGCCATCCCCACCCCGGACCGGGTGCGATGCCAATGGAAATCGAACGTCCGATTCCCGTTGAACTCGCGGAAGTCCCGGACGCACGTCGGCGTGTCGGACGTCCGACACGCCGTTGAACCACAGTTTCAACTGAAACTGTGGTCCGAACGAACCCGCACCGAGCGCGGACGAGGAGACAGGCCCACACCGCTCGGACGAGAAGACATGTCCACGCCGAGCTCGGACGCGAAGAGCCCCGGCCTGAAGGAGAAGACGGATCACACCGGACCTGGGCCGGGAAGACGGATCATGCCGGCCCCGGGCGCGAAGGCGGATTGCGCTGGGGCCGGGAGAGAAGGCGGTTCGCGCCGACCCGGGCGGGAAGGATCACGCCAGACCCGGGCGAGAAGGCCGCGAAGGCGGGCCGCGCCGGGTCCGGGCGTGAAGAGAGGCCGCCCTGTGCGTGGGGCGGCCTCTCCATGATCCGCTCCGACCACTGCCGCACCGGGACGGCCCTCACCAGGTCCCGTGCCGCAGCGTGGGTCGGGCGGCGATGCCCTGGTGCCTACTGCTGGTCCGGCTCGGGCTTCGAGTCGTCGGCCAGGTACTCCTTGCCCTTCTCGGCGGCCTTGTCGACCTGCTCCTCGTGGCCGTACTTCTCCTTGGCCTTGCCCGCGGCCGCGTCGACCCCCTTGTCGACCTTGTCCCCGTGCCCCCGTGCCATGTCCTTCATCTTGTCCTTGAAGTCTCCGAGTCCCATGGTGCTCCCTCCCAAGGTCGCGTGGGTAAGTCCTCGGACTGCGCACGCCGAACCTAAGCCTTGAGCCCGCGACCCGCAGTCCGCCGAGGTTCGCGGTTAACACCTTCGAGGGGTCTTGCCGCCGGGCGCGGTTCAGCGCTACCGTTCGCCCTGACCGGATGACCAGATTTCAAATCCGGTCATCGCGTCAGAACCACCCGGAGGTGTCCAGTGCCGCAGCCCACCGAACGCGCCGACCGCATCCTCGACGCGGCCGGCGAGCTGATGATCCGGTTGGGGTACCGGAAGGTGACCGTCGAGGACGTCGCCCGCCAGGCAGGCATCGGCAAGGGCACCGTCTACCTGCACTGGCGCACCAAGGAGCAGCTGTTCGAATCGCTCATCCTGCGCTCGGCGCGGGAGATGATCACCGAGCTGGCGGAGAAGCTGCGGCGCGATCCGGCGGAGATCCAGCCGCACCGCTTCCTGCGCTCGGCGTTCCGCGCCACCCAGCGCAACCCGCTGCTGCGGGCGCTGGTCACCTCGGACGTGGAGCTGCTCGGCAGCCTCACGGAGTCCCCGGTGCGGGCCCGCGAGCAGGACATCGCCAACCGGTACTACGCGCTGATCACCAAGCACGGCCTGGTGCGCGACGACGTCCCGCACCTGGCCTACGCGATCAACGCGTCCACTCTCGGCTTCTACACCATGAGTTCCCTCAAGCCCGGCGTGCCGGAGCTGGACGACGAGAGCGCAGCGGACGTACTGGCGCACACCGTCCGGCACGCCTTCGAACCGGACGACGACCCCGACCCGACCTTGCTGGTCTCGGCCGCGAACGAGATCGCCGACCTGTTCGACGACCTGGACACGAGCTACCGGGAGTGGATATACGGCGCTCCCGGGAACGAGCGGGGTTGACCTCCCGCTCGACCACCACGAAAGGGGCTACACATGACGACCCTCGCCGACACCTGGGGCATCAACGAAGCGCAGTTCTGGCTGCGCGGTGTTCGACCGGCGCAGCCGGTGGAACACGATGAGGCGGCGGGCATGTGGAACGTCTACGGCTACCCCGAGATCCTGGAGGCGCTGAGCGACTTCCGGACCTTCTCCTCCGACACCCGGCGGTTGGTCCCGGACCTGGGCGACCAGTTCTCCGAGGGCAACCTGCTGAACATGGACCCGCCGGAGCACGACAAGCTCCGCAAGCTGGTCAGCCACGCCTTCACCCCGAAGGTCGTCGCGGACCTGGAGCCCCGCATCGCCGAGCTCACCAACGAGCTGCTCGACGGGGTCTCCGACCGGACCGAGCTGGTCGCGGACCTGGCCTACCCGCTGCCGGTGATCGTGATCGCCGAGCTGCTGGGCGTGCCGAGCAGCGACCGGGGGCTGTTCAAGAAGTGGGTCGACGCGATGTTCTCCAGCTCCAACCAGATCTCCTTCAAGGAGCCGAGCCAGGAACAGCAGGAGTACTTCACCAAGGCCATGGAGCAGGTCCAGGAGCTGTCCGAGTACCTGGTCACGCACGCCAACGAGCGGCGGGAGCAACCCCGGGAGGACCTGCTGACCAAGCTGGTGTCGGCCGAGGTGGACGGGGAGCGGCTCAGCGACGCCGAGGTCGCCAACTTCGGGATGGTGCTGCTCATCGCGGGCCACATCACCACCACGATGCTGCTGGGCAACACCGTGCTGTGCCTGGACGCGCACCCGGAGCAGCGCGCGAAGCTGCTCGCCGACCGGTCGCTGGTACCCGGCGCCATCGAGGAGTCGCTGCGCTTCTTCAGCCCGTTCGCCGCCGTGTCGCGGGCAACCACGCGGGAGGTGGAGCTGGGCGGGCGGACCATCCCGGCCGACCAGATGGTGCTGCTGTGGGTGGCGGCGGCGAACCGGGACCCGCGCCAGTTCTCCGACCCGGACATCTTCGACATCACCCGCGACCCCAACCCGCAGATCGGGTTCGGCCGGGGCATCCACTTCTGCCTGGGCGCGCCGCTGGCCCGGCTGGAGGGCCGGGTGGCGCTGAACATCCTGCTGGAGCGGTTCCCCGACATGCGGACCGATCCGACTGAGGCGCCGGAGTTCATCCCGAGCCCGGTCCTGACCGGGGTCAAGAAGCTCCCACTGCTGCTCTGAGGCGGGATCAGTGGGGCGGGCGGGCCGGGGTACCGCCCGCCCCCAGCTCAGGCGGGCGCCGCCTCGCGCTCGGGGGTCGCGACCGACTCCGGCGCCGGGGCGGTCGGCATCCGCCAGAACAGGCCGAGGGCGAGCACCGCGACGACGGCCGAGGCCGGGCCCAGCGCCCACCAACCCCACTGCGCGGCGACCGAACCTCCGGTGATCCCGCCGAAGCCCATGCCCAGGTAGAGCGCGGAGGAGTTGAACGCGATCACCACCGCGGCACCGGTCGGGGCCGCGGAGATCAGCCGGTGCTGGACGGCGGGCATGATCCCCCAGCCGCCCAGCCCCCACAGCACCAGCAGCACCGCCGTGAGCTCCGTCGACCCACCGGCCAGCGGCAGGAACGCCAGCCCGGCGGCGAGCAGCAACAACGACCCCGCGATGCCGACGCCGGAGCCGAAGCGGTCGGTGATCCGGCCGACCACCGCGTTGCCCATCGCACCGGCGACGCCGTAGACGAACAGCAGCACGCCGAGGGTGCCCGCGCCCGCACCGGTCAGCGCGGAGAGCATCGGCGAGGCGTAGGTGTAGGCGGCGAAGTCGGCGAGGGAGGCCAGCATCGAGACCACCAGGACCCACACGACGGCCTTGTTGCGCAGCACCGACACCCGCTCGCCGAACCGCATCGCGGGTGGCGCCGGGACCGGCGGCAGCGCCAGCAGGGCAGTCGAGGCGAGCACACCAAGGCCCGCGATCATCCAGAAGAGCCCCTGGTAGCCGACGGACTCCTCCAGCAGCACGCCCAGCGGCACGCCGATCACCGTGGCCAGGGTCAGCCCGCCGAGCACCATCGACACCGCGCGGCCGCGGCGGTCCAGCGGCACCAGGTCGGCGGCGATCACCACCGCGGTCGGGGTGAACAGGCTCGCACCCAGCGCGCCCAGCACGCGCGCGGCGGTGAGGGTGCCGAAGTCCGGGGCGAGCGCGGTGGCGATGTTGCCCACCACGAACAGCGCGAGCGACAGCTGCAGCAGCCGCCGCCGCTCCCACTTGCCGACCACAGTGGACAGCACCGGCGCGCTGATCGCGTAGGTCAGGGCGTGCACGGTGACCAGCTGGCCCGCGGTGGTGACCGGCACCCCGACGTGCCCGGCGATCGCCGGGAGCACCCCGGCGACCAGGTAGGACCCGGTGTTGATGACGAAGGTGCCGACGGCGAGCACCAGGAGCCGGAATTGCATTGGCGTCCCTCGGGGTTGCGGGGTGGGCGGGCAGCACGGATCGCGCGACGACCCGCGGGTCGATCGCGTGGAGGTGGGGGGACCGCGACCTCGCCGGGGCACGGCGGGGCCAGCGGTGGGGAGTGTTCGGTTGGGGTTGACCCTGCAACTGCGGACGGCCAAGAAGGCCAGACCCGTTCTCGGTGTCAGGCGGAACAACGACCGCAACACCGGCCGCACCCCGCATTTCGACACAGCCCCGACGCGTGTTAACACGCGTGACCCGGATCACCAATCACGCGGAGTGGCCGCCCTGGATCCCCTTTCCCCGCAGTGGTTTCCGGGTGGGCCGGGCGCCGCGGTCCGAGGTCGAAACGCCCGGCTTGCTGTTCCCGCAAAGAACTTTGTCGACTCGTCGGCGCGGCGGGCAGGTTGGAGGTGAACCACCGGCACGACCGAGCGAGGGCACATGAACCAGCAGTTCTGGGACGAGCGGTACGGCAGCAGCGACCAGCTCTTCAGCGGCAACCCCAACGGGGTGCTCGTCACCGAGGCGAGCGACCTGACCCCGGGGCAGGCGCTCGAAGTGGGGTGCGGCGAGGGCGCCGACGCGATCTGGCTGGCCCGGCGCGGCTGGCAAGTCACGGCCGTCGACATCTCGCGGGTCGCCCTGGAGCGCGCCGCCGCGGCCAGTGCGGACCTCGACATCTCCTGGCAGCACGGCGACCCGACGACCACACCACCCCCGGCGGGCGCGTTCGACCTGGTCTCGGTGCAGTACTTCCCGCTGCTGCGCGAACCCGGGCACTCCGCGCTGCGCGGCCTGCTGGCCGCCGTCGCACCGGGCGGCACGCTGCTGGTCGGCGGCCACGACCTCGCCGACCTGCCCTCGGACGCCGACTTCGACCCGGCCGACTACTACCACCCGGCCGACATCGCTGCCCTCCTCGACGACGGTTGGACGGTGCTGGTCAACGAAACCCGCGCGCGGACCACGCCCCCGCCGCCGGGCACCCACCACACCCGCGACACCGTCCTGAAGGCCCGGCGCGCCCGCTGACCGGAGCTGTTGGCTTGTCCCCGCGGGCGGGCTGCGGAATCCTGCGCGGCATGAGCAACACCACCGCCACCTTCGCCGCCTGCCTGCGCGAGCTGGACGTGCCCGGCCAGGTCGTCGAGTTCAGCACCGAGGTGCCGACCGCCGCCGCGGCCGCCGAACAGCTCGGCTGCGAGGTCGGCGCCATCGCCAACAGCCTGGTCTTCACCGCCGACGACGAACCGCTGCTGATCATCGCCAGTGGCGCGCACCGGGTGGACACCAAGCACGTCGCGCGGCTGCTGGGCACCGGCAAGATCCGCCGCGCCACCCCGGAGTTCGTGCAGGCGGCGACCGGTCAACCGGTCGGCGGCGTCGGCCCGGTGGGGCACCCGCAACCGATCCGCACGGTGGTGGACCGGATGCTCGCCGACCACCCGGTGGTGTGGGCGGGCGCGGGCACCAAGCACGCGATGTTCCCCACGACCTTCGAGGAACTGGTCCGGATCACCGGCGGCCTCCCCGCAGAGGTGGCGAAACCCCAACCCCCGGCACCGTCGCCGAACCGCAGTTTCAATTGAAACTGCGACTCCCACCCACGCCGAACCGCAGTTTCAATTGAAACTGCGGAACCCACTCACGACGGGCCACAGTTTCAGTTGAAACTGTGGATCCGGTCGTGGGGTGGTTGGTCAGACGTTGGGGTCGAAGCGGCCGTCGATGGCTGTCCAGCCGCCTTCCACCAGGTGCAGGCTGCCGGTCACGTAGGACGCCGCGTCCGAGGCCAGGTACACCACGGTTCCGGCGATCTCGTCGGCCTTGGCCCAGCGCCGCAGCGCGGTCTTGCGCGCGTACGCGCCGTACCAGGCCTCGTCCGACTTGATCTGCTCGGTCAGCGGCGTCTCGAACGGGCCGGGCGCGATGGCGTTGACCCGCACGCCCTTCGGCCCCAGTTCCGCCGCCAGTGCGCGGGAGAGCTGCACCACCCCGGCCTTCGTCGCGGCGTAGATGCCCTGGCCCGGTTCGACCACCTCCGCGCGGAAGCTGGCGAAGGTGATGATGCTGCCGCGCCCGCGCTCGCCCATCCGCGCGCCGAACTCGCGCAGCAGCCGGTAGGTGCCCTTCAGGTTGACGTCGACGACCCGGTCGAACTCGTCGTCGACGGTGTCCACCAGGCGCTTGCGGACGTTGATGCCGGGCGTCACGACCAGCACCTCGGCATCGGCTTCGGCCTCGGCGAGCGCACCGATCCCGGCGCCGTCGCGCACGTCCAGCTCGCGCCAGCTCGCCTCGTGGCCCAGCTGCCGGATCGCTTCGGCGGTCTCCGCCGCGCCGCCGGTGTCCAGGTCCGCGATGACCACCCGCGCGCCGTGCTCGGCGAGGCCGATCGCGCTGGCGCGCCCCAGGCCGCTACCGCCGCCGACGACCACGGCCTCGCGCCCGTCGAGCCGAAACAGGTTGGACAGCCGCTCCGACATGCACCCTCCCGATCGTCCACAGGGGACTACCGCCCCGCTCCGACCGGCGAATCATTCCCCCTCGCACAGCGCCGGGGCAAGGGCCCGTCCCGGTGGGCTCAACTCGCCGCCAGAAGGTCCGTGCCGCGGAAGGTGCTGCGGTAGGCGCTGGGCGACACCCCGAGCGCGGCCTGCAGGTGCTGGCGCAGCGAGGCCGCGGTGCCGAACCCGGCCTCGGCGGCGATCCGCTCCACCGGCAGGTCGGTCTCCTCCAGCAGTTGTCGGGCGCGTTCGACGCGCTGCTGGGTGAGCCACTGCAGCGGCGAGATCCCGACCTCGTCACGGAACCGCCGGGTGAAGGTCCGCACGCTCATCGACTCCTGGGCGGCCAGCTCGCGCAGCGACAGCGGCCGGTCCAGGTGCTCCAGCGCCCAGGCGCGGGCCCGCCGGGTGGACGAGACCTGCGGTTCCGGCACCGGCCGCCGGATGTACTGGGCTTGCCCGCCGTCGCGGTGCGGTGGCACGACGGTCATCCGCGCGACCTCGTTGGCGACCGCTGCCCCGTGGTCGCTGCGGATCATGTGCAGGCACAGGTCGATCCCGGAGGCCTCCCCGGCGGAGGTGAGCACGTCGCCGTCATCGGTGTAGAGCACGTCGGGGTCGAGTCGCACCGAGGGGAAGAACGCGCGGAACTGGTCGGCGGAGATCCAGTGCGTCGTCGCCCGCCGCCCGTCCAGCAGTCCCGCGGCGGCCAGCACGAAGGCCCCGGTGCAGACCGAGGCGGTGCGCGTGCCGGGCCGGATGTGGGCCAGCGCGGCGGCCAGCTCCGGGCCGAGCCGCCCCTCGGTCTCGGTCTCGTCGTACTCGTGGGTGGCCAGGACGATCACGGTGTCCGCGGTGGCCATCGCCTCCGGGCCGCGCGCGACGTGGATCGAAAAGTCCGCGTCGGTGCGCACCTCCCCCGGCGCGACGGCGCAGGTGATGACCTCGTACAACGGCTCCCCGGCAGGCCCCCGCGCGCGACCGAACAGCTGGTGCACCAGCCCGAGTTCCATCGGCATGACGCCGTGCCGGACGAGTACCGCGATGCGACTGGACATGGCCCGATTCTTGCACATGTTGTCCATCAGGCCACTCGTTCGGCGCGGCTGCTCCGCGCAGGGTTGGTGGCCATGAGGATCGATGTGCACCGCGCCTGGTGGGTCGCCGCCGCCACCGCGCTGATCGTCGTCGTCGCTGGGGCCTGCGCCACCGCAGCGGGCCTGCTGGTCACCCCGCTGCACCAGGAGTTCGGCTGGTCGCGCGCCACCACCGGGGTCGCGGTGTCGGTGAACATGGTGCTGTACGGGTTGACCGCGCCGTTCTCCGCCGCGCTGGTGGACCGCTTCGGCATCCGGCGGGTGGCGGTGGGCGCGCTGCTGCTGATCACCGCCGGGGCCGGGACGACCACCGCGGTGTCCGCGTCCTGGCAGCTCATCGCCGGGTGGGGCGTGCTGGTCGGGACCGGGTGCGGCGCGCTGGCGATGACGTTCGCGGCGACCGTGACGCACCGCTGGTTCGCGGCTCGGCGCGGCCTGGTGACCGGTCTCCTGACCGCGGCGAGCGTGTTCGGCCAGTTCGCGTTCCTGCCGGTGATGTCCTGGGTGGTCGAGAACTTCGCGTGGCGCGCGGCGACCACCGGCCTCGCCCTGGTCGCGCTGGCCGCGACGCCGCTGACCTGGCTGGTCTTCCGCGACCACCCCGCCGACCTCGGCCTACGCCCGTTCGGCGCGGCGGAGTTCGAGCCGAAGCCGCGCCCCGAGCCCGGCGCCGCCCGCCGCGCCGCCCGGCTGCTGCTCGACTCCGCGCGGACCGGCCCGTTCTGGCTGCTGGCAGGCACTTTCGCGATCTGCGGCGCCTCCACCAACGGGATCATGTGGACGCACTTCGCCTCCGCCGCGCACGACCACGGCATGCCGACGACCACCGCCGCCTCCGTGCTGGCGGTCATCGGCGTGGTCAACGTGGTCGGCACCATCGCGTCGGGCTGGCTCACCGACCGCTTCAGCCCCCGCCTGCTGCTGGCCGCCTACTACTGCCTGCGCGGGGTGTCGCTGCTGTTCCTGCCGTCGCTGCTGGCGTCGGCGGTGCAGCCCGGCTTGGTGGTCTTCGCGGTCCTGTTCGGCCTGCTCGACGTCGCGACGGTCCCGCCGACGATCGCCCTGTGCCACGAGGTCTTCGGCGCGGGCGGCGCGATCGTCTTCGGCTGGGTGAGCACCGCCCACCAGGTGGGCGCAGGCCTGGTCGCGCTCGGCGGCGGTGTGGCGCGCGACGTCATGGGCTCCTACGACGCGGTGTGGATCAGCGCGGCAGCCCTGTGCGCGATGGGGGCCCTGCTCGCCAGCGCCATCAGGAGGCCCGTGCCGCAACCGGCGTGAGCGCTACGCCATCGACTGCACGACGGCGGCGGCCACGGCCTGAGCGCCTTCCCGGACGCCCTGCCACGCCTCCGGGGTCTCCTCCGGCCACTCCAACTGCTGGTGCTTCTCCAGCAGCGCGGCCAGCTTCGGCGAGAGGTCGGGCTGGAGCGGCGTCCCCTCGCGCAGCGTCGCGACGATCCGCTTCAGGTCGTCCGGTGCCGCGGTGCGGTCCTCCAGCGCGGCGCGGGCCAGGTCGAGCGCGGCCATGTCGGCGATCAGCCAACCCTTGGGCGGCGCGGTGCCGACCTCGGCGTCGATGTGGGCGTCGATGAGGTCGGCGAGCAGCCCGGAGGACTCGGCGGGCAGCGCAGCACCCGTGCGCAACGCCCGGATCGCCCGGTCCATGTCATCGCCACTGGCCATCGAGAACCTCCCCATCGCGGTCGAACCAAGGGCATTCTGCCCCCGCCACCCTCCCCCACCCGGAACCGGTCCGGACATGCGGAGAGCGCCCGGTCGGGGTCGACTGGGCGCTCTCCGAGGTCGTGCGGGTCAGCCGACGCGGGTCAGCTGCCAGTCCTGGCCGATGCCGTCGCGGGCGTGCTGGACGTCGACCCGGGGCGGGAAGATCAGCAGCGGCGAGACGTCCAGCCGGAACTCGCCCTCCGGGCCGTAGCTGGCGATGCGCACCCGGTCGCCCTGCGGCGAGGACACCAGGTTCCAGGTGTGGGGCGCGGCCGAGGCGACCGCGTACCGGTGCTGGCTCGGCTCGGACTCGACGCCCAGGTAGCGGCCGGAGTGCGCGTTCTGGATGGTGTAGCCCTGGCCGTTCGGGGTGATCAGCCAGTCCTGGTGGCCCTGGCCGCGCGGCAGCAGCAGCGCGGGTGTCCCGGGCTCCGCACCGCCCTCGGTCAGCACCTCTCCGAACGAGCTCGCGGCGAACCCGATCTGGTAGGTACCGGACGGGATGGCCGCGCGGGATTCCGCCGCCGTCGCCGCCGGGGCGAACCCGGCCAGCCCCACGAGGGTCAGCAGCGCGAAGGCCCACGCCAGAGCACGTCGAAGATTCATCGTTCGAGGTCCTTTCCCCGGGAAGTGCCGATATCCGCGACCCCCGGCCCCATCCGGGCGATCACGACCTGTCCATCGGCCACCGGAGCACCGAACCGATGCCCTCGCTCGAAGGATTTCCCGCCCCCTCCGGGTGATCCCACTCGTGAGTGGCGATGGTCGTCAGAACCACCACCGCCACTCACGACCCCTGCTCAACCAACCGGTTGACAACACCCCCGACCCGCCCTAGCTTGGTGTTCAACCAACTAGTTGAGGAATGAACGTGGACGAGAGCACGGAGCGGCTCAACCGGGCGTTCGCGGCTCTGGCCGACCCCACCCGGCGCGAGCTGGTGGCCCGGCTGGCCGGGGCGGACGCGACCGTCGGCGAGCTGGCCGAGCCCTACGACATGAGCCTCCAGGCCATCTCCAAGCACGTGAAGGTGCTGGAGGACGCCGGACTGGTGACCCGCAGCAAGGACGCGCAGCGTCGGCCGGTGCACCTGGACGCGGAGGTGTTCGACCTGATGTCGAAGTGGATCGAGCGGTACCGGCGGGAGGCCGAGGAGCGCTACCAACGGCTCGACGCCCTGCTGGACCGGATGGACGAGGACGAGCGGAAGGACGCGTCATGAGCAAGCACGAGGCCCGCATCACGGCCGACGAGAAGGTCCCGACGATCGAGATCAGCCGAGAGTTCGACGCGGCCCCCGAGCAGGTGTTCCGCGCCCACGTGGACCCCGAGCTCTACGCGCGCTGGGTGGGGCCGCGATCGCTGACCACGCGGATCACGCGGTGGGACGCCCGCACGGGCGGCGAGTGGGCCTTCGCCAACGACCGCGACGGCGAGGAGATCGCCTCGTTCTACGGCAGCTTCCACGAGGTGCGGCCGGACGAGCGGATCGTGTGGACCTTCACCTACGAGGGCCACCCCGACATCGTCTCGCTGGAGACGCTGACCTTCGAGGCGCTCGAGGACGGCCGCACCCGGCTGCGGGTGCTGAGCGTGGTGCCCGACTTCGAGACCCGGGACGGGATGCTGGCCAGCGGCATGGAGACCGGGATCAGCGAGGGCTACGACAAGCTCGACGAACTGCTGGCGAGCAGGTCCTGAGGTGAACCCCGCCCAGCAGCACGCGCACGACGCAGCCCGGTTCACCGAGCTGGTGGACGCGGCCGACGACTGGTCGCGCCCCAGCCCGGTCGCCGGGTGGACCGCCCTCGACGTCGTGAAGCACCTGGTCGAGTGGTCCCGCGGCTTCCTGGCGGGCGCCGGGATCGAACTCCCCGCCGTGGACGTGGCGGCCGACCCGGTCGCCGCCTGGCACCAGCACGTCGCCGACATCCAGGCGATCCTCGACGATCCCGCCGGGCGGGTGCTCAGCAACCCGCACACCGGCGACAGGCCGGTGGACGAGGCGATCGACCAGTTCTACACAGCCGACGTCTGGATGCACACCTGGGACCTCGCCAAGGCGCTGGGCCGCGAGCCCGACCTGGGCGAGCAGCGCTGCCGCGCGGCGCTGGCGGGGATGAAGCCGATGGAGCAGGTGCTGCGCGACAGCGGGCAGTTCGGCCCGGCCGTGCCGGTCGCCGACGACGCCTCCGCGCAGACCGCGCTGATGGCCTTCCTCGGCCGCGACCCGGCCTGGTCCGGCTGAGGGAGGGCCTGTCCGGCGCACGCCGGACAGGCCCTGCCGGTCAGGGTTTGAGCAGGAAGGCGAAGTCGCCGGAGAGTTTGCCGCTCAACCGGACCGCCGACACCAGGCTGCCCTCGTCGACCAGCCGCTCGACCTCGGCTCGCGAGAAGCCGAAGCCGTCCGCGATCAGCCGCACCGGCCGGACCGGGATCCGCGCCGCGAAGCGGACCTCGACGTCGACCGCCTCGTCCACGGGCCGTTCCGCCCCGCCGGTGTCGAGGCGCCAGGCGCCGTTCCAGTCCAGGGCGATGCGGTTGCGCCGCTGCACGACCGGGTCCTGCAGCAGCTCAGCAGCCAGGCCGGGATCGTTGTCGTGCATCCGGTCCAGCAGGTCAGGTCGCACGGAGCGCACGTGCGCCCGGTCCAGGATCGCGAGCTTGGTGGTGTCCCCGCACCCCTCGCACAGCGCGAGGAGCCAGGCGTCGAGCAGCTTGTGGTTGGCGTTGACTCGGAATTTGCCGTTCGCCCGGAACAGCTCGGACTCGCACGCGTGGCAGCGGCGACGAACGAGCGGCAGGCAGGTGGGCACGACCATCCAACTGATGAGCACAGAAGTACACCTGTTCCAGTGAGAAAACCGCAGCAAGAAGAAGCGCGGCGCAGGAGCGCGACGCGCAACGAATCAGCTCTCGGGAGGTCTCACTTGGTGTACAACGGCCACGCCCTCGACTAGGCAACTCGGTCCTGCGGCAGAATATGCCGCAGGACCGGGCAGATCCAACGGTTTTTCCGCGCTGGCGAACACCCGCCACGGCGCGGGGACGGCCTCCCTGCCGACCTGCGTAGTCTGATGGCGATGGAGATCTGGATGCGGGCGGTCGCACTCGCCGCGCTGACGTTGACGGCGGCAGCTGCGCTGTCGGCGTGCAGCGGCGCCCAGCCGCCGGGAGGAAGTCCCGCGGAGCGGACCCGGGCCCAGGACGACCCGATCCTCGGCGTGGCCGCACCCGCCAACCAGGACCCGCCCGAGTGCGCGGCTCCGGTGGTGGAGCGCACCCCGGACGTCCCGACGGCCGAGCTGACCGTCGCAGGCCAGCCCGGGGACACCTTCACCTACGAGATCCGCAAGAAGGACGGGACCACCGCGAGCGGCACCAGCGGCGAGTTCGGCCCGGACCAGCGCGAGGTCGTGTTCGCCACGGGCGTCCCCAACGCCGACATCGAACTCGTCACCATCTCCGCCGACGGCCCCACCGGCACCCCGGGGACCTGCACGATCACCACGATCACGTAGGTGTCCTGGCAGGTGGCGACCCCCGCCGCGACCCGCATGGCCCTGCCCCGGCGCGAAGCCGGGTGATCGGCAGGGCAGGCTGCCGCCGAAAAGCCGAAAACCCCCTGCTCGAGGGGGTTTCCAGCGGTCTCGACCACAGGCGCGGCCGCGGGGTCACCTCACGTAGAGGTCCCAACCAGTGCCGTCACCGCGCTTGCGGATGTCGCACTCACTCCACGCGCCGAACCTCTTGCCCTGGGCGCACTCGGCGTCCACGTAGTCCCGGCTGCCGGAGGCGACGTACCGCCAGTCCGCCGCCATGGCGGCGGGCGCCCCCAGCCCCAGCAGGCACGTGGCCAACGCGGCACCGGCCAGAATCCGACGAGTCATACCGCACTCCCATTTAGGGTCGAACTACGACGTCCACCCAAAACTAGGAGCGGGTGACGAGGAGCACCGGGGGGCAAGACCGAACTCTGCCCGAACACACGGCTCGCATTCCCGAAAGCCCGCCCGGCTAGACCAGTGCCCCGAGTCGCTTCGGCGTGCCGCGCCCTGCCCGTCGCGACGCTCGCCGAGCGGGTACCGGCTCCCCTTACCTCGCCGGGGTGAGCGGTGGCTCACACCTACAGAAGGAGTGACCCCGGTCACCACGACAAGAGGTGGAAGGCACCGCAGCCATCCAGTCCCTGCACAGCAAAGGACCCCCTGCTGGAGGGGGTCCTTGCTGTCTCGACCAGACGCGCGCCCGTAGGGATTCGAACCCCAAACCTTCTGATCCGTAGTCAGATGCTCTATCCGTTGAGCTACGGGCGCTTGTTCAATTGTGGGTCCCCACCTTACGGTGGGAACCGCTGCGGAGGCTCCGGGATTTGAACCCGGGAGGGGGCGTAACCCCCAACCGCATTAGCAGTGCGGCGCCATAGACCAGACTAGGCGAAGCCTCCCGGCGTCCTTCGCGGCCACCGGAGAAAAGACTACACGCCCCGTTCAACCCCTTTGCAAGGGGGGTCCAGTTGGGCCGCGATCACCCCCGCAGATCCGCGCTGAGCTGCACGAACGCGTCCAGGGCCGCCGGGTTCTGCAGGGCGTCGCGGCTGACCGCCCGGTCCGGCGGGGTGCCGGCGAGGATCTTCTTCACCGGAACCTCCAGCTTCTTGCCGTTCAGGGTGCGCGGCACCTCGTCCACGACGAGGAAGCGGTTCGGCACGTGGCGGGGCGAGAGCTCGCTGCGCAGCGCGGCCTCCAGCTCGGGTTGGACGTCGGCCAGCGACGCGCCCTCGGTCAGCACCAGGAAGCACAGGAGCTCACCGCCGGTCCGCCCGGCGCCGGAGGTGTCGATCACCAGCGAGTCGACGACCTGGTCGAAGCCCTCCACCACCCGGTAGAACTCCGCGGTGCCCATCCGGACGCCGCCGCGGTTGAGCGTCGAGTCGCTGCGGCCGTAGATCACCACCGAGCCGCGGTCGGTCAGGCGCACCCAGTCGCCGTGCCGCCAGACGCCGGGGAAGGCCTCGAAGTAGGCCTCACGCAGCCGCGAGCCGTGCGGGTCGTTCCAGAAGGACACCGGCATGGTCGGCATCGGCTTGGTCAGCACCAGCTCACCGACCTCCTCGTGCAGCTCCGCGCCGTGCTCGTCGTAGGAGGCCACCGCCGCGCCGAGCATCGGGCAGGAGATCTCGCCCAGCCACACTGGGACGTCCGGGGCGGAGCCCACGAACGCGGTGCACACGTCGGTGCCGCCGGAGACGCTGGCGATCTGCACGTCCGCGCCGATCGCGTCGGCCACCCAGCGGAAGCCGTCGGTGCTCAGCGGCGCGCCAGTGGAGCCGACCGCGCGCAGCGCCGAGAGGTCGAAGTCGTCCTTCGGGCGCAGGTCGTGCTTGAGGCAGTTCTGGATGAACGGGGCCGAGGTGCCGAAGAAGTTGACCCGGCTGCGGGCCGCCAGCTCCCACAGCGCCGACAGCGACGGGTAGCCGGGGCTGCCGTCGTAGAGCACCAGCGTGGTGCCGTTGAGCAGGCCGCCGACCAGGAAGTTCCACATCATCCAGCCGGTCGTGGTGAACCAGGAGAACCGGTCGCCGGGCCCGAGGTCGCAGTGCAGCCCGATGACCTTCAGGTGCTCCAGGACCATGCCGCCGTGGCCGTGCACGATGCCCTTCGGCAGGCCGGTGGTGCCGGAGGAGTACAGGATCCACAGCGGGTGGTCGAACGGCACCGGATCGAAGTCCAGCGGCGCGCCGCGGTGCTGCGCGAGCAGGTCGTCCCAGCTCAGCGCGCCCTCCACCGAGCCGCCGCCGACGTAGTCGACCAGCACGGTCGCGGCCAGCCCCGGCATCTGCTCGCGCAGCCGGTCCACGGTGGGGCGGACGTCGAAGGGGCGGCCGCCGTAGTGGTAGCCGTCGACCGCGATCAGCACCTTCGGCTCGATCTGCACGAACCGGTCCGCCACCGCCCGCGCGCCGAAGTCCGGGGAGCACGACGACCAGGTCGCGCCGAGGCTGGCCGCGGCGAGGAACGCCACCAGCGTCTCGGGGCAGTTCGGCGCGAGCGCGGCGACCCGGTCGCCGATCCGCACCCCCAGGTCCAGCAGCGCCGCGCGAGCCGCCGCCACGCGGGCCCGCAGCTCGCCGTAGGTGATCTCCTCGCGGCGGCCGTCCTCGCGGGCGAAGATCACCGCGAGGTCGTCGTCGCCCTTGCCCGCGCCTGCGCGCAGGGCGTGCTCCGCGTAGTTCAGCGTCGCGCCGGGGAACCACTCCGTGCCGGGCATCACCTCGGCGGTCAGCACCCGGTCGGCGCGGCGGTGGAAGCGGACGTCGAAGAAGTCCGCGATCGCGGCCCAGAACCCGGGCAGGTCCGACACCGACCACTCCCACAGCGCCCGGTAGTCGGGCAGGGCGAGTTCGCGCTCGGCACGCAGCCAGTCGCGGAACGCGGCCATCCGGCTGGCAGCCACGCGCTCGTCGCTCGGCTGCCACAGCACTTCGGGGTTCGAGGCGGGTTCGGTGCGCGAGGTCATGCGCCCTTCCTAACCCACCGAACCCCCACCCAGCCACCCCGGATGAGCTGCCCTTTTACCGGCCCGAGGTGCCACGCGGCCCCAACCGGGGACCAGGCGTCCGATCCCCGTTGGATCCGCGCAGGTCGGGCGGCTGGAACTCAGCGGAGGTGGAGGTCGAGCCAGTTGCGGGCGCGGCTCCATGCCTCCGCCGCGGCCTCCGGGTCGCGGTCGAAGCGGTGCCCCGCGCCCGGGTAGCGGACCACGTCGGTCACCACCGACGCCGTGTCCGCGCCCTCCCGGAGCTTGTCCACCTCGCCCGCGTCCACGCCCTCGTCGTCGCCGTACAGGCCGAGCCACGGGCAGGACAGCTCACCCGCGATCTCCACCAGCGGGGGCAGCCCGTCGGACAGCGGTTCGAGGATGCCCCGCCCGCCGACGCTGACCGCCGCGCCGAGCGTGCGGCTCGCGGCCACCACCAGCGCCGCGGTGCCGCCGATGTCGAAGCCGATGATCCCCTGCCGGTCGGTGGGCACGCCCTGGTCGGACAGCCACAGGAAGGACGCGTCGGTGTCGGCCAGGATCGAGTCGCCGGACAGCCGCCGGACCTGGTCGGGATCGTCGTCACCGTGGTACAGGTGCGGTGCGGCGGTGAGCCAGCCCTCCTCCGCCAGGGCGCTGCTCAGCCTGCGCACCCGGTCGGTGACCCCGCGGGCCTCGTGCAGGAAGACGAGCCCGCCGCGCACCACGTTGTCCGGTTCGGCCACGGTGAGCCGCAACTCGGTGCCGTCGGTGAGCGCGATCGTCTCGGTCCGGGTTTCGGTCATGCCGTGCAGGTAATCACGCCCAGGTGAACACCAGTCAACAACGTCATCCAGTCGGACCAGCGAGTACGGCACAAGATCACCGGTTCGCGGCAACGGGTGGCACTGACCGGAGTCGGACACGGGGCTGCTGCGCGGGCTCCGGACGGGTTAACGTCAGCGTGACCGACCTCGAAGGAGTCGTAGAAGATGAGCGTGCGCACCCGTGCCGACCTCGACCAGCTGCCCGCTTACGTGGCGGGCCGGACCGTGCCCGGTTCGATCAAGCTGGCCAGCAACGAGGTCTCCGAGGGTCCGTTGCCCAGCGCGGTGGCGGCCATCAACCAGGCGGCCAGCGAGGTGCACCGGTACCCGGACATGGGTGTCGGACGGTTGACCGAGGCACTGGCCGCGCACTACCGGGTGGAGCCGGAGCGGATCGCCGTGGGCTGCGGTTCGGTGGCGCTGTGCGAGCAGCTGGTGCAGGCCACCTGCACCGCCGCGGACGAGGTGATCTTCCCGTGGCGCTCGTTCGAGGCGTACCCGATCATCACGCAGGTCGTGGGCGCCAAGCAGGTGCGGGTGCCGCTGACCGGTGAGCACGCGCTGGACCTGGAGGCCATGCTCGCCGCGATCACGCCGGCCACCCGGCTGATGTTCGTGTGCACCCCGAACAACCCGACCGGCACGCTGCTGCGCAAGGCGGAGCTGGACGCGTTCCTGGACCGGGTGCCGGAGGACGTGCTGGTGGTCCTGGACGAGGCGTACTTCGAGTTCGTCAGCGACCCGGACGCCCCGGACGGCGTGGAGATCACCCGGGAGCGCGGCAACGTGGCCTCGATGCGCACCTTCTCCAAGGCCTACGGCCTGGCGGGCCTGCGCGTGGGCTACGCGATCGCGCCGCCGGAGGTCGCCGCCGCGCTGCGCAAGGTGATCATCCCGTTCAGCGTCAACGCGCTCGCGCAGGTCGCCGCGATCGCGTCCCTGGAGGCCCAGGACGAGCTGCGCAAGCGCTGCGCGAGCGTGGTCGCGGAGCGGGAGCGGGTGCACCGCGAGCTGCTGGCCCTGGGCTACGACGTCCCGGAGACTCAGGCGAACTTTGTCTGGTTGCCGCTGGGTGAGCGCACCGCGGACTTCAACGAGCACTGCCTGCAGAACCGCGTGGTGGTCCGGGCGTTCGCGGGCGAGGGGGCGCGCGTGACGATCGGCCAGCCGGAGGAGAACGACACCTTCCTCGCGGCAGCGAAGTCGTTCCCCCGGGTGGACTAGTGGTTCCCGGTTCGGCGCACGCGGGTTCCCCGGGTGCGCCGAAACCGTCCCCCGCGTGTGATCAAGTTTCAACATCGTCGACGTAGAGTTCGTGGCGCGGGCGAAACGAAACACACATGGGACTGCTCATTGAATTTCACGAAGAAGGCCGTTGCTGGTCTGGCGACGGCGACCGCTGCGGTTCTGCTCGCGGCACCTCCCGTCCACGCGGCGCCGAGCGATGTGACCACCGGGTACGTCGTGGTCGACGCGGATTCCGGTGAGACGAAGGCCAAGGCGAACGAGCACCAGAAGTTCCGGTCGGCTTCGCTGGTGAAGCTGCTCATCGCCATTGACTACCTGGAGAACCTCGACGGCGAGGCGATCCCGGACGAGGACCGCGCGCTGCTCGAACCGATGCTGCGGTCCAGCAACGACGACGCGGCCAGCGTGTTCTGGGTGCGCGGCGGCCAGCAGGAGATCATCGAGCGGATGGTGTCGAAGATCGGCCTGACCGACACCGCTCCCCCGCCGGCGGAGCAGCCGGGCGTGTGGGGCTACACCGCGGTCAGCGCGGCCGACGTCGCCAAGGTCTACCAGTACATCCTGGACGACGCCGCCCCGGAGGTCCGCAAGTTCATGCTGACCAACCTGCGCGCCCACACCCAGTGCGCGGGTGACGGTTTCGACCAGTCCTTCGGCATCCCCAGCGCGGTCGAGGAGCCGGGCGCGGTGAAGCAGGGCTGGTCCGGCTTCGGCGAGGGCCCGGAGCCCGGCGAGGAGTGCGAGGACTCCAGCGACCCGGCGATGACCGCCCGGGTCATGGCCTCCCCGGAGGTCCAGGAAGCCCGCCGGATCGCCCCGGCCGAAGCCCCGCTGACCGCCCGAGCGGCCACCGACATCGACCTGAAGCGCCGAGCCATGCACACCACGGGCACGGTCGACGACGACGACAAGATCATCGTCCTGCTCACCCTGGAACCAGAGGAAACCAGCTGGGAGCAAGCGGCCAAGACCACCACGGCCCTCACCAAGCTCCTGGACCGCACCACCAACTGACCAACGCGCAACGGCTTCGCCGCTCACCAATCCGAGGTGAGCGGCGAAGTTGTTTTCACCGTGCGAGACCGTTGACCAGGCGCTTGACGCGCGGCTGGTCGAGCAGCGAGTAGATCTGGGCGATCCGGCCGCCGGAGATCACGAATGCCATGATCGAGACCGGCTGGCCGTTGGCGCGGACGACGACCGCCGCGCTGCCGTTCACCGCGACCGGCTGGAGCACCGCGTCCGGGATGGCGAAAGCCGCAGCGCGTCTCGCCACCCGCTCCGGGCCGCGGATCGTGGCTGTCGCGGCAGGTCTGGTGGCGCCGCCGTCGGCGCGGAACGTGATCTCCGGGTGCAGCAGGGCGAGGAGCGCGTCGAGATCGCCGTCGCGGGACGCCGCGAAGAAGGCGTCGACCGCGCTGCGCTGGCGGGCGGCGTCGGTCTCGATCTCGGCCGGACCCCCGGCGTGCACCCGGCGGCGGGCGCGGCTGGCGAGCTTGCGGGTCGCCTCGGTCGACTTGCCGAGGACCTCGGCGATCTCGTCGAACGGCATCCCGAACGAGTCGTGCAGCACGAACGCGAGGCGCTCGGGCGGCGTCAGGCTCCCCAGGACGACGTGCAGCGCCAAGCCGACCTGCTCGGCGAGCAGGGCTTGATCCGCTGGGTCGAGGTCCTGGTCCGGTCGGAGGTGGAGTTCGGGACCGGTCGCGTCCACCGGGCCTTCGGGGCGCGCGGCTCGGGCCCTGAGCTTGTTGAGGCAGGTGCGCGAGACGGCCGTGGTCAGCCACCCGTCGAGGTTGGTGACGGCGGAGAGGTCCGTCGCGCCGGGACGGCTGAGGCGGGCCCAGGCGTCCTGCACGGCGTCCTCCGCGTCCGCGCAGCTGCCGAGGATCCGGCGGGCCAGCGCGGTCAGCCGGTGCCGGTTCTCCTCGAAGTGCCTGCTGAGCTGTTCTGCGGGGTCCATCGGTCACGTCCTCGTTCGGCGGGGTGTCAGTGCCTGTGACACGCCTGCGAGCGAGAACGTGACAGGAGCACGATGTGACACCCGATTCCCGTCGACGACGTCTGGTGCTGCTGGCCCTGTGCCTGGCGGGCTTCGCGATCCAGCTCGACGTCACCATCGTCAACGTCGGTCTCCCGACGATTCAACGCGCGCTCCGAGCATCCCCCGGGGCGTTGGAGTGGATCATCAGCGGGTACGCCCTCGGGCTGGCTGCGCTGATCCCGCTGATGGGCGCGCTTGGCGACCGGTTCGGCCACCGGCTCGTGCTGCTGGCCGGTCTCGCGGTCTTCGGCACCTGCTCCGCGGGAGCGGCGCTGGCGCCCGGCCCGGCGGCGCTGGTGGGTGCCCGCGTCGGTCAAGGCGTCGGCGGCGCAGCGATCTTGGCGCTCACCCTCGCCGTGCTGACCGACACCCACCCACCGGACCGGCGTGGTCGCGCGATCGGCTGGTGGGCGGCGATCGGCGGCACCGGGTTCGGCGCGGGCCCGATAGCCGGGGGACTGCTGCTGTCGTCCTTCGGCTGGTCGAGCATTTTCTGGATCAACCTCCCGATCGTCGTCGTCACGGCCGTCCTGATCCTCCTGGCGGTCCCGCGAGCCGCCGCGACGTCGGAGCCGCGGCCGCTCGACGTGCCGGGTGTCGCGCTCGCGTCGGCGGGGCTGGCATCGGTGACCTTCGGGCTGATCACCGCGACCGACCGGGACCCAGCGCGAATCCTGATCCCCCTCGTCGTCGGCGGGCTCGCGCTCGCCGCGTTCGTCCGATGGCAGCGCCGCGCCAGCGATCCGCTGGTGCCGAGGGCAGTGCGCGGCAGCGCGGCGTTCACCGGCGCCTGCGCCATCTACTTCACCAGCTACCTGGCCTTCAGCGGCACGCTCTACTACGTCAGCCTGCTGTTCCAGAACGTCCTCGGCTGGTCCGCGCTCCGCACCGGCCTGTCGTGGCTGCTGTTGAACGTCCCGTTCCTGATCGCCGCGCAGGCGGCCGGGGAACTCGGCCAGCGCTTCACTCCTCGGGCCACCGTGACCGCGGGCTGCGCGGCCGGAGCGCTCGGCGTGGCAGCGCTGAGCACCTTGACCCCCACCACCCCGTTCCTGGTCGCGGCGGTCGGCTACCTGGTCGCCGGGGTCGGTTTCGGACTGCTGGTCCCCGGGATCACCCACGTGGCCATGCGCGATGTCCCCGGGTCCGTCGCAGGTGCCGCGTCGGCGGTGCTGAACTCCGCTCGCCAGCTCGGCACCGCGGCCGAGCTCGCGATCGTCGGCGCCGCCGGTGCGGCCGCGACCCAGCACACCTGGTCCGCATCGCAGTTCGGGCAGGAGCGTTGGCCTTCCGGCATCGCCACCGGCGACCTCCGCGGCGTCCCCGACCACGTGCAGGCCGCGGCCCGCACCGCGTTCGAGGTGGGCTACCACGTCGCCCTCGGGGTGTGCGCCGCGAGCCTCCTGGTCGCCGCGTGGCTGTCGCTGCGGGTGTTCGAGCAATCCCGAGTGGGCTGAGCGCGCGGGAGGGCCCGCAAAAACGGTGGTGCCCAGCGAAGAGAGGGGGAGTACTTCGCCGGGCACCACCGCAGGGGGTGTGGTCGTCCGAGCCGGGACGGCCACGTGGAGCGCGTAGCGATCTACGCAGCTCCGGAATGTAGTGATGATCTCGGGGTCCCGCCAGCCTGAACGGCGTGTTGCACCCGTTCAGGTGGCGATTGCCCGTTGTCAGCCGGTGACCGCGTGGTGGCCGCGCACCAGCGCCGGGGTCGGCGCGGTGGGCAGCTCCGAAGGGTCCGCCGGCGGCGTGGTGTGCTGCACCGGCGGGGGGTCCTTGACCACCGGCGGGGGGACCACTCCGTCGTCCGGGGGCGTCGAGCTCTCGACCGGCGGCGGGTCCAGCTTCGGCGGCACGTCCTGGGGGTGGTCCAGGATCGGCGCGTTGACGCACTCGTTGGCCTGCGGCGACAGGATCGACACGACCGCGCCGATCACCGTGATGTTGTTGCCGCACAGCTGGACCGGCAGCACGCTCAGGTTGTTGTCGTTGCCGATGTTGATGCCGTCGTTGTCGGCACTGTCGGCGAACGCCGGAGCGGCTCCGGCGAGCAGTCCTGCGCCAGCGACGAACGCGCCTGCGAGGCAAGCACTTCTACGCATAGCTCCTCCCAATTCCTCGTCTTTCGGGGGTTTTCCATCCGCGGTGTTCACCGCAGGTGGACCAGAGTGCCCAGCGGCAGGGTGGTGAGCAGCTGGAGCGCATCGTCGGGCACTCGGACGCATCCGTCGCTGCTGGCCTGGCCGAACACGGAGGGTTCGGGCCAGCCGTGCAGCGCGACCGTGCCGGGGCCGCCGCCATAGGTGCTGAAGGTGTTGGAGTGCGTGCCCAGCGGCAGGATGATCGGGCTGAACTTGGTCACCGTCTCCTCGATCGCGGCCATGATGTAGGTCCGGCCGCGCGGGGTGGGTGAGCCGTCCGCTCCGACGCCGACCACCCATTCGCCGATGGGTGCGCCGTCCTTGCGCACCACGAGGCGCCGGGCGTCGATGTCGACGTCGACCACGTAGGGCGTGCGGGCGCGTTCGACCGGGCCGTCGGTGCGGACCCAACCGGTGCTGCCGTTCGGGCGGGACGGCAGCAGCACCTGCGCCCACGGCCCGCGTTCGGCGATGATCGGCACCCAGGTGGGGTTCTCCAGCTGCTTGGCGGGCAGCTTGGCGAACACCGCACCGCCGGGCGCGTGGTGCAGCGCGATGTCCTGCTTGACGCGCAGGACCACGCCGCTGGTGTCCCCTCCGGGATCCGGGTCCCCCGGCGCGGTGGGGAATTCGGTGAAGGTGCTGGCCGGTGCCTGCATGCCGAGGTCGGCGCGGGCCATCAGCTGGGCGGGTTCGGCGGCCTGGGCGCCGCAGCCCGTGAGCGCGACGCACAGCGCGCCGAGTGCAGCACCCAGCTGGATCCTGCGCCGGGCAGCGGCGGTCCGTGTACTCATGTTCGGCTCCTGGCCTTCCTGCGGTGCAGGTGCCCTACGGAGGTCCGGTGTTCGACCGGGGCACCTGTGCGGGTGGCGTTGTGATCTGCGGGAGATCAAATGCCGGACGGACGCTAACCTGGCACCGCAAGCCGTTGACGTGGGCCGATCACTGCGAGAAGTGGCGCAACCACCGCCTGAACAGGACAAACAGGCCAGCTTGATCGAGTGGACCGATTCGTTACCGAGTCCTGATCACTCAATAGTGTGGCTTTTTTAGCTCTCCCGAGCGACAAAAAGGCCGGGTTGCTCAAGCCCGGAAGGGGCTCGAACAACCCGGCCAGGGGATGCCGGAGGTTACTTCCAGCTGGCGAGCACGCCCAACGACTTCTCGTTCAGGTCGGTCGGCTCGTACTCGACGGTGAAGCCGGAGGCGTCCGCCGGGACGTCGTAGACGATCGTCCCCGAGACCGGCTCCCCCTCGGAGAGCAGGTGCAGGAACATGTCGTCCAGCGACACGGTGGTCGGCTCGTAGCGGTTACCCTGCGCGTCGACCAGGGTGAACTCGTCCTCGCTGATGTTCTCGACGGTACCCGCCAGCAGTTCGGCCTGAGCGCTGACCGAGACGAACTTGCCGACCTCCGGCTCGAAGATCGAGTCCGTGGCGGTGTAGTCGGCGGGCGCGCCGATGGACACCTTCAGGCGGGCGCCCATGTCCTTCTTGACCTCGGCGAACTCCCCAAAGGCCACCGGACCGCTGGTGGTCTCCTCGGCCGCCTGCTCAGCCTCCGAGCTGCCGGAGTCGGTCTGGGTCGTGGTCGGCAAAGCGGAACCGCAGCCTGCCAGCCCGATCAACAGCGCAGCGGCCAGGGGTGCAATCAGCCTGTTCAACGTTCCTCGCACAGAGAGATGTTCGGTTGGGGTGTCAGGCCAGACCCTGGCACGCCGGAACCAGAAATTTCACCAGAATGGGCTAATGTTCTGAAGAATCTTCGAACTGCACTAAGGATCAGGAACCCCTAGTGGGGTGGTCGGTCGGCGCGCGGGGAGAAGACGACACGCCGACCGGCCGTCCGGCTCGACGCCGCGAGGTCGGGGGCATCGAGGCCGCCACCTACATCCGTGACACCAAGGACCGCGACGGTGGCATGTTGTGCGTGGGCCAGCCTTCGTGGGACTCGTTCCTGGCGACCGTCAAGGCGGGGCGCCTGGACCGCTGAGTCCTGGGACCGGTCTTCGCTCAGCGCGGGAGCCGGTGACGGCAGGGCCGGGGAGACCTGCTTCGACAGGGCAGGTCGGGTCCGCTACTCGCAGGACCGGGACTCGGCAGCCTGCCGCCGTCCGGCTGCGGATTCGACGCGATCAGATCGGCTTCTCCCCCGCCCCGGGAGCTTTCCAGCGACCAGGCGGAATCCGAGAGGTGAGCCTGGTGCGGACCGATGGCCCCGCGGTCAGGTTCGGCGGGTGAGGTGGAGGGGGAGGCCGTCGGTGGGCATCGGGCCGGTGCCGTAGCGCAGCGGGGGTTCGTAGTCCCAGTCCACCGTCCA
This sequence comes from Saccharopolyspora sp. NPDC000359, assembly GCF_040300525.1. Taxonomy (NCBI): domain Bacteria; kingdom Bacillati; phylum Actinomycetota; class Actinomycetes; order Pseudonocardiales; family Pseudonocardiaceae; genus Saccharopolyspora; species Saccharopolyspora sp. NPDC000359. Next base: position 167,067 of record NZ_JBEPDU010000006.1, read on the forward strand.
GCGGTAGCGCAGGAGCAGCTGGTGGAGGATCGCCTTCACCTCCATCGTGCCGAAGTGCATGCCGATGCACTTGTGCGCTCCACCGCCGAACGGGGCCCACGCGTAGCGGTGCACCTTGTCCTCGCGGCGGTGCTCGGCGAAGCGTTCCGGGTCGAAGACGTCCGGGTTCGGCCACCACTCCGCCATCCGCTGCGTCGCGTAGATCTGGGCGACCACCTTGGTGCGGGCCGGGATGTGGTGGCCGAGGATCTCGGTGTCCTTGACGGTCTCGCGGAACAACCCGCCCACCGGGGCGTTGATCCGCATGGACTCCTTCACCACCATGTCCAGCAGCGGCAACCGGTCCAGGTCGGCGTGCTCGACAGCGGGTTTGCCCAGCGCCAAGGCCTCCTCGCGGGCGCGGTCCTGCCACTGCGGGTGCTTGCCGAGGTAGTGGGCCGCCATGGCGAGCGTGATCGTGCTGGTGTCGTGCGCCGCCATCAGCACGAAGATCATGTGGTTGACGATGTCCTCGTCCGAGTAGCGGTCGCCACCCTCGGTCTCGGCCCGGCACAGCACGCTGAACAGGTCCTGCCCGTCCCCTGCCCGCTTCGCCGGGATCCGCTCCCGGAAGTAGTCCTCCAGGAACCGGCGCCCGCGCAGGCCCCGCGCCCAGGTGCCGCCGGGCACGTCGGCGCGCACGAGCGCTTGACCGCCGTGCACCGCGTCCACGAACGCCTGGCTGAGCCGGTCCGCGTCCGCGCCGGGCTCCTCCCCCACGAACACCTCGGTGGCCAGGTCGAGGGTGAGCCGCTTCGCCGCGGTGTACATCGGGAACCGTTCGCCCGGCCGCCACTTGGCGAGCTCGCGGTCGATGGCCGGGGTCATCGCGTCCAGGTAGCCGACCAGGCGTTCCCGGGTGAAGGCCTGCTGCATGATCCGCCGGTGGTGCAGGTGCTCCTCGAAGTCCATCAGCAGGATGCCGCGGCGGAAGAACGGGCCGATCAGGTAATTGTAGTAGCCCTCGTTGGCGAACGCCTTGTCCCGGTTGGCGGCCACCACCTCGAGCGCCTCCGGCCCCATCACGTTCACCGCCTTGGTGCCGAGCGTCACGCCCCACGACACCGGCCCGAACTCCTCGTACCGCCGGCGGGAGGAGCCGAGCAGGTCGGTCAGCACGCTGACCGTGTGCCCGATGACCGGCAGTCCCTGGTTGCCCAGCACCGGCCGCAGGCCCGAGCCGGGCGGCGGCGCGGCCAGCGGGCGGACCGCGGAGGCCCGCCGCTCGGCCTGGTAGATCGTGGACTGCAACTGCCTGACGAGCGTCCGAGTCGTCACCGGCGACCTCCCTGCGAAGCGGGCCCCCTCCCACAGAAGCACGTCGCCGGTGCACTGCTCATCCGCCGTCAGCACGAACCTGCTCCGCCGAACGTCAGTCGAGCGCGCGGCGGAGGAAGAACTTGATGCCCAGCGCCCCGAAGACCACGCAGGACGCCAGCAGCGCCAGCACGCAGATCCACGCTGGCATGTGCGGGACCTCGGGGAGGAGGGCGCCGCGCATGCCCTCGCTGACGTAGGTCAGCGGGTTGATCGCGCAGAGCACCTGGAACCAGCGCAGGTGCTCCAGCTGCGCCCACGGGAACTGGGTCGCACCGGTGAACATCAGCGGGGCCAGGATCACCGCGAACATGATGTTGATGCGGCGCGGCGGCACGGCCGCCCCCACCGTCAGCCCGACCGCGGCCCCGGCCAGCGAGCCGAGCAGCATGCAGAGCAGGGCGAAGGCCAGACCGCGGTAGTTCCAGTTGATCTCGCCCAGCATCACCATGCCGATCGGCACCATCAGCACCGCCGCGAGCAGGCCGCGCAGCGCGCCGAAGAGCATTTTCTCCACCGCCACCCAGCTGATCGGCAGGGGCGCCAACAGGCGGTCCTCGATCTCCCGCGAGTAGGAGAAGTCCAGCACCAGCGGGAAGGAGGTGTTCTGCAGCGACACCAGGAAGGCGTTCAGCGCGATCATGCCCGGCAACAGGATCTGCGCGTAACCGGGCTGGGCGTAGCCGAGCTCGCTGAGCACCTTGCCGAAGATGAACAGCAGCGCCACCGGCTGGACCAGCACCTGCGCCAGGAAGCTCGGCAGTTCCCGGCCGGTGACGAACACGTCGCGGCCCAGCACCGCGGTGAAGGCGCGCACCGGACTCATCGCAGCTCCCTCCCGGTCAGGTCGATGAAGACGTCTTCGAGCGTGGCCGAGCCCAGCGCCAGGTCACTGACCGAAACCCGCTGCTCGTGCAGGGTCTGCGCGACCGGGCCGAGCAGCGCGGCTGGTTCGCCGCCGACGTAGAGCCGCAGCCGCAGCTCGGTCCCGCCGTCGGCCGCGGTGCCGCTGCCGATCTGCTCCACCCGCTGCACACCGTCCACTTCGGACAGGAGCTTCGAGATGCGCGCCGGTTCGTAGCCGTTGGGCCGCAGCGTCGCGTCCACCGTGCCGCTGCCCGGCAGCGACTTGATCAGCGCCTCCGGGGTGTCCAGGGTCAGCAGCTTGCCGTGGTCCACCACGCCGACGCGGTCGGACAGCTTCTCCGCCTCGTCCATGTCGTGGGTGGTGAGCACGACGGTCACGCCCTCGGAGCGCAGGTCGTTGATCCGGTCGTGCACGAACAGCCGGGCCTGCGGGTCCAGGCCGGTGGACGGCTCGTCCAGGAACAGCACCTCGGGCCGGTGGATCAGGGCGCGGGCGATCATCAGCCGCTGCGCCTGCCCGCCGGAGAGGTCGTCGACGCGCGCCTTGGCCTTGTCCGCCAGCCCCATCCGGTCCAGCAGCTCGTCGGCGAGGCGGCGCCGCTCGGCCCGCGGCACCCCGTGGTAGGCGGCGTGCCAGACCAGGTTCTGCCGGGAGTTGAGCGAGCGGTCCAGGTTCACCCGCTGCGGCACCACCGCCACCTTGCTGCGCGCGGCCACCGGGTCGGCGGCCACGTCCACCCCGGCGACACGGGCGCTGCCGCTGGTCAGCAGCACCCTGGTGGTCAGGATCCCGACCGTGGTGGTCTTGCCCGCGCCGTTCGGCCCGAGCAGCCCGAAGACCTCCCCCGCGCCGACCTGGAAGCTGATCCCGTCGACCGCGTTGCCGCGCGCCTTCGGGTACCGCTTGACCAGGTCGGTCACTTCAACCGCAGTGGTCACATCCGCCTTCTTCCTCGCCAAGTCCGCTCAGGACCGCAAGCAGGTACTGCCGGACGATCGCCGCCTCCGCCGGTGGGATGTCCGGTTCGATCCGCTGGTGCTCGGCGCGCACCACCTGCTGCGCCGAGTGCAGCTCGGCGCGCCCCCGCGTGGTGATGCGCAGCCTGACCACCCGGCGGTCGGCACGATCCCGGCGACGGGTGATCAGCCCGCCGTCCGCCAGGGCGTCGACGACGGGGGTCAACGTCGCCGGACGCACCCAGCAGCGCCGGGCCACTTCACGGTGGGTCTGGTCGTTCTGCTGGTCGAGCACGTCGAGCACGAGCAGGGAGGTCCGGCTCAGCTCGGTGCTGCGCGCCACGGTCCGCTCCCAGTGCTGCGACAACCGCCGACCGGTCAAGCCCACCAGTCGGGTCAGCGGCATCTGCCGCGGGTCCTGCTCCGCGAAGCCGGGCACGCCCCGATGGTATCCGCGCCGAATGGTCAGGTGGCAAATGATTTCCCGGCGTCGGTGCGGGCTTGTAGCCTGATCAAGTGACTGAGCAGGGCACTCGATGGCTGAACGACCGCGAGATGGCGGCCTGGCGCTCCTACATCGTGGGGAGCGCACTGCTGACGCATCGCCTGAACAGGGACTTGCAGCTCACCCACGACCTGTCGATCGCGGACTACGAGATCTTGGTCCGGTTGTCCGAGCGACCCCACCAGCGGATGCGCATGAGCGAGCTGGCCAACGACGTGGCGCACTCCAAGAGCCGCACGTCGCACCAGGTCCGCCGCCTCGAAGCGGCCGGGCTGGTCCGCCGCGACGAATGCCCGGACGACGGCCGCGGCGTCTTCGCGATCCTCACCGAGGCGGGCGCGGCGAAGCTCCAGGAAGCGGCCCCCAGCCACGTGGCGAGCGTGCGCGAGAACCTGATCGACATCCTGGACGAGCAGGAGCAGGAAGCGCTGGGCCGGATCTTCGACCGCCTGACGACCCACCTGGGCGGGATCAAGTAGCGGCCCGGCTGCACGCCAACCCGCCCCGGTTGGCTACGCTGCGCCCTGGAAGCGTGGCAGAGCGGCCGAATGCACTCGCCTTGAAAGCGAGCGTCGCGAGAGCGACCGGGGGTTCGAATCCCCCCGCTTCCGCGCCTATGACCAGCACGAGAAGAGCCCGGCGGGGATCGTCCCCGGCCGGGCTCTGTCGCGCTTCGGCTCAGTTCCGGTCTCAGTTGACCGTTCCGTTGTCATCTTCGTTCCCCTCGGCAGGAGCTGCGAAGAAGCGGGGGCAGGCGCGATCTCGTCGGTACTGGGCCCAGCGAGCACTGCGCTCCCAGTGCACCCGCCTGGTGGCACTTCGACCTCGGGGTGCGGCTCGTCGGCCTCGCCTTCGCACCTGGGACACCGAGGAAGCCGCCCCGCTGTCGGCGGACTGCTCGACAACGCCCCCCGAGGTGGCGACCCCCTCAGTTGCGCGTGTTCAGCCGTGGCGGGTGCCGCTTCGCGCGATCAACCAGAAGACGACCACGAGGCCGATCACACCGGCGAGGGCCATTCTGACCCCGCGCCAGATCCGGCCGCTGCCCCACACCTCGTACTCGCCGTAGAGCCGCTGCTCAGGCGGGAGCTGGGCGACGAGCCTGTCCACGAGCCCCTGGACCTCGGCCTGCTCAGCGACCGACAACCCGTCGCCACCGAGGTCTTCGACCAGCTCCTCCACCTGCTCTTCCTGCTCCTCGGTGAATCCCGGCAGGTTGACCCTGCGGGACCCGAGCAACCCCGCGGTCACGCAGTCCAGCACCGCCCCGTCCCTGGTCCTGAGGTACAGCTCGTGACCGTCGTCGCAACCGGCCCCGGGGACGAATCCGACCACGTAGGCGCGATCGGCGTGGCGCTGCTCCGCGATGCCCACCAGCACGGACACGCCAGCGGTCGCTGTCAGCGCCACGCAGCCGAAGGCGACGAGGATTCCCAGCAACAGCCGCATGCGCACCCCAGTCCCGCAACACCGGTCCCACCCGACGCACCAGTGAAGCACTGACACGAGCAGCTCCGGAACAGCTCGGCACGAATCCGGTCCGGCGATCGCGCCAACGTCCTCACCACGCCCAGTCGGGGTTTCCCGTCGCCGCTTGCGTCCTGGTCCACAGGCGCCGCCGGTCGGAGGTGTCGTGGGCGTGGACAGGGGCGCGGACGGGCTCCAGGTCCTCATTGACGTACAGCCCGCGCAGGGGGTCTGCTCCTGCGTCGCGGGACGGCCGCACTGCACCGGGCGCGTGCCCGGTGACCAACTGCGCGTAGGAGCGGGCGAGTCGTTCCGGGGGCAGCGCGATCCGGTTCTTCGGGGCGTGGAGCACGCGCAGGAGCCGCGGTAGGGCGGCGGTGCGGTCTGGGTCCAACCGCACCGCAGGTACCCGGAGGCAGGTCACGCGGAGCTGCCCCCCGGCGCGTTCGGCCAGGCTGAAGCTGGTCATGACCTGCGCCAACTTGGCGTGGTAGTAGGCCCTGGTGGGGGTGTACCAGTCCGCGACCTCCGGCCAGTCAAGCTCCGGGAACCGGATGCGCAGGTGCGGGTGGGCGATCAGTCCTTTGCTGGCGATCGTGAGCAGGCGCGGCGCGGGAGCTGCGGCCAGCAGGGGGCTCAGCAGTGCCGTGAGCAGGAAGGGCCCGAGGTGGTTGGTGGCCCAGAACAACTCGTGCCCGTCACGACTGCGAACGGGCTGCCGGAGGGTCTGGTCGAACAGCGCAGCGTTGTTGATCAGGGCGTCGAGGTGGTCGAACTCGCGCCGCACCGTCGCGGCGGCGGTGCGGACGGACCCCAGGTCGGCCAGGTCGACGGGCACCATGCGGGCTGGGCGCGCGACGCCCCGGTTGATCTGCTCCAGGGCGGTGGCGCCCCGGTCCGGGTCCCGGCACAGCGCGACGACCTCGTGACCCGCGAGGGCCAGCTGCCGGGCTGCGCGAAGCCCGATGCCCGAGTTGGCCCCGGTGATGGCGATGGTCAACGGGGTCGGGAGTTGCTCGTACGCCACGACAGCGCCTCTCTGGTCGAGCTCAGCAATGGAAACCACTTCGCCGACCAGACTTCCCGGCACTCCACCTCGCACGGTACCCGAACCGGGGCCCGCGGGAGAGGGACTCGGGCCACGGCTTCGGCAGGGTGGCTGAGCAGGCTCCGAAATTCCCGCTCCGGCAGGCGTGATCGGCGGGACTCGGCTCAGCTGGGGGTGCGGGCGGTCAGGACTGGTTGGAAGAAGCCGGTGTCCTGCGGGGTGTGCCACTTCGCGGCCCGGAAGCCCGCTCCGCTGGCGAAGCTGGTGATCTGGTCCTGGGTGAGCGCCCAGTACGTCGTGCGGCGTTGCCGGACAATCCAGGACCCTGCCTGCGGGACGAGCTGGAAGTGCTCCAGGTCGTAGCGCTCCGCGTCGTCGTGCCAGTCCCAGAGCTGGAAGGTAATCGACCGGCCTGCTGGGGTGTCGGCCACCTGCGGCGGGGTGGAGCGGGGGCGGGTCTCGCGGACCTCGTCGTAGGGGCGGGTGGTGAGCAGCAGCAGCCCGCCGGGCTTCAGGACCCGGTGCATGCCGCCGAGCGCCGCCCGCAGGTCGTGGGGCGTGAGCAGGTGCGGGAGCGAGTTGTCCGCGCAGACGACGACGTCGAAGGCGTCGGAGCCGAAGGGCAGTGTGCGCATGTCCGCCGCGGCGGCGGGAAGGCGCAGGTTGCGGGCAGCCGCTTCGCGAGCGGCGCGGGCGGTGGCGACGGGGCTGACGTCGGTGCCGACGACGTTGTGCCCGAGCGCGGCGAGACCGATGGCTTGGGTCCCGATGCCGCAGGCGCAGTCGAGGATCGCACGCGGTCCGGGACCGAGTTCGCCGCTGATCACACCGTCGAGGGCCTTGGCCTGCCGCGCGGTGCTGGCGTCCCAGTCGGGGTAGATGCGGTGGTAGTCCTCGGCGAGCTCGTCGTAGAAGGCGCGGGCCAGTTCCTCGGGCACCCGGCCACGGTAGTGCGCGGAAGTTTGCTCGCACGAGGAGGTTCCCCAGCCGAGCTCCCGCCAACCGGGCAGAGATCAGCCGGTGACGTGGGCGCCGAAGTCGTCGCCTTCCCAGTAGTAGGCGTCGCTGCGCACACCGGAGCGACGCTCGGCACCACCGCCCGACGCTGCCGTGACGTTGTACGGCTTGCCCGACGTCGGGTGGTACGTGCGCACATCGCAGGTCGTGGTCTCACCGGGTTGCAGGTCGACCTGGCAGTAGCTGTCCTCGGTGACGGGGCTGTCGGGATCCCCCACCCACTCGGAGAGCCAGTCTGTCGATGCAGCTCAGCAGGGAGTGGGCGTGGAGCTTGTACGCCGGTGGCATGTACACGTCCATCGACCGGACCCTGACCGCCGCCGAGCGGGAGCAGCGCGCCATCAACGCCGGGGAGGAGCTGTACTCGATGTTGTTCGGCGACCGGTACGCCGCCATCAACGTGTACAAGACGCCGGACCCGTGGTGCGCGTGGTTCCCCGGGCTGTTCAACGTCACGTGGGTCGCCTACGACCTGGATCAGCGGATGTTGCTGCTGTTGTGCGTCACCGACGTGGACTGAGCGGTGGTGTGGCCTCCGGTCACCGGCAGGGTGATTGGTAGCCGTCGACTTCCAGGCCTCGGAAGTCGAGCTTGTTCGGGGTCTTGCCGACGAAGACCAGGCCGCGGGCCTCGCCCAGCGCTTCGGCGAAGGGGTACGACGGTTCGCCCAGCTCGGGGAGCCAGGTCCAGTCCTGCGGGGCGAAGCTGACGAACTTCCGCTCGACCTGCCCGCCGGTCGACGGCAGCAGGGTGAGCCACTTGTCCCCGCCGCTCCAGTGCGAGGCCGGGCGCAGCTGGACGTAGAAGTCGTCGGTCGCGCTGTAGGTCAGCCAGAAACCGGACGAGCCGGCGAGGTCGACCTGCGCCTCGAACTGGTTGGCCAGCCACAGGACCGCCACGTGCCACTCGTCGCGCAGGAACTCCACCTTCGCCGCGTACCCGTCGCCCTCCGGCACGAGCAGGCTGCCGGTCGCGGGCACGGTGGTGCCTTCGCCGGACGCGAGCCACTGCTGGTACCGGTTGATCGACGGGGTCGCGCACTCGTCGCGCAGGCTGCTGCTGGCGGCGGGTGCCACGACGTCCGCGTGCGCCACCGAACCGGCGGGGAGCAGCGCCAGCGCGCAGGCGGACGCCGCGAACACCTTGGCCAGACGAGCTCTTCCGCGATCGTTCGACGAGATTCGGCGCATTTCTCGGAAGTTAGCAGAACAACCGGCGCAGGAGTGGTCTTGGCGATTTACCAACCGTTGCCGGTTTACGGCTCGGCTAGGAAGGTCAGCACCGCGTCCAGGAACTCAGCCTGGGCCTCGACGTTCGCCATGTGGACCGTCGGCAGGACGGTGAGCTTGGCGCCGGGGACGATCCCGGCCAGCTCCTCGCCGTGGGCAGCGGACGTGACGGTGTCGTGCGCTCCCGCGATGACCAGCGTCGGGCTCTGGATGAGCGCGGCCGTGCGGCGCAGGTCGTAGTCGCGCACCGCCGCCCAGCTGCCCGCCACGCCCTCGCGCCTGGTGGCGAGCAGGGCGCGGCGGAAGGGCTCGACGACCTCGTCGTGCAGCAGGTGGGGCGGGAACCAGTCGTGCAGGAAGTCCTCCGCCGTGGCCTGCATGTCGGGGGCTGCCAGGAGTTCGGCGATCGGCTGGTCCCACCGGCTCGCCGGGCCGAGGTTCGCGGCGGTGTTGGAGAGCACCAGGCGGTCCACCCGCTCCGGGACGTGGATCGCCAGCCACTGCGCGACGATCCCGCCCAGCGACAGGCCCAGCACGTGCACCCGTTCCAGGCCCACGGCGTCCAGCAGCTCCACCACGTCGCGGCCCAGCCGGTCCAGGGCGTAGGGGCCGCTCGGCGCGTCGGAGGCGCCGTGGCCGCGGGCGTCGTAGCGCAGCACCCGGAAGTGCTCGGTCAGCGCGGGCACTTGGCCGTCCCACATGTGCAGGTCCGTGCCGATGGAGTTCGAGAGCAGCAGGACCGGCGCGTCCCGGTCGCCGTCGAAGCGGTAGGCGAGGCGGACGCCATCGCCGGTGGTGGTGAATTCCACGGTCATGCGCTCAGCCTAGGGAGGTACCCCGTAGGCATCCATTACAAAGATCCGACCATCCCTGTAGGTTCAATGGACGATGTTCACGCTCCACGAGCTGCAGTGCTTCAACGCCGTCGTGCTCCACGGCGGGTTCCAGGCCGCCGCCGAACGGCTGCACCGCTCCCACCCCTCGGTGTTCGCGGCCGTCGCCAAGCTGGAGCGGCAGCTGGGCCTGGCACTGCTGGACCGCTCGGGCTACCGGGTCCAGCCCACCGAGGCCGGGCGCGCCTTCCACCGCAAGGTGCGCTTCCTGCTGCACGAGGCCGAGGAGCTGCACACCTACGCCGAGCAGCTGGCGATGGGCGAGGAGGCCGAACTGCGCGTGGTGCTCGGCGACCTGTGCCCGCTGCCGCCGGTGCTGGAGCTGCTCAGCCGCTTCTTCGCGCAGCACCCGCAGACGCGGCTGCACCTGCAGTTCGAGGCGGTCACCGGGCCGTGGGAGCGGCTGCTGGAGGACGAGGCCGACCTGATCGTGCACCGGGTGCCCAAGAGCGACGTGCGGATGGAGTGGATCGACCTCGGCCGCGTCGCGCTGGTGCCCGTCGTGGCGCCCGGGTTCCTGCCGTTCCCGCCGGACACCGAGATCACGCCGCAGCGGATGCAGACCTTCACCCAGTGCGTGGTCCGGGACTCCGCGCGCGACCCCTTCGAACCCGGGCACTTCCTGGTCGAGGGCGCGCCGCAGAGCTCGGTGCCGGACCACCTCATGAAGAAGGAGCTGGTCCTGCACGGCATGGCCTGGGGGCACCTGCCGCGGTTCCTGGTCGAGTCGGAGCTGCGCGACGGGCGGCTGCTGTCCATCGCGGGGCGGCACTTCCCGGGCGTGGTCGAGGACCTCTCCGCGGCCCGGCGGCGCGACCGGCCGCACGGACCGGTCGCCGACCAGCTGTGGGAGTTCCTGGCCAGCAACGCGCCAGTCCTGCGACCAGCGCTGGGACGGGTGGTCCGGGCGAAGCGGGGTTAGCGTGGCTGGATGACCCGTGGTTCATGGCGGCTCGTCCCGGTGGCGTTGGTGCTGGTCGCGGCGGCGTGCGGGACGACCGCGCCGCCCGCTCCGGCCCCACCTCCGCCGCCCGCCCCGCCTGCGCCGCCGTCGAGCCCGGAGCCCACGCAGCAGGTCGAGCACGCGCCGCCCGGCTTCGTGCCGCTGCGCGACGTCGACCCCACGATCATCGAAGAGGTCCGCTACGCGACGCCGCACAACTTCACCGGCGACCCGGTGCCCGGCTACGACGAGCCGATGTGCGTCGTGACGACGCCGCTCGCCGACGCGCTCCGCGCGGCGCAGGAACGGTTCGTGGAACAGGGCTACGCGCTCAAGGTCTACGACTGCTACCGGCCGCAACGCGCCGACGGGCACTTCGTCGCGTGGGCCGAGGACGTCGACGACCAGCGCATGAAGGACGAGTTCTACCCGGGCCTGGACAAGTCGCGGCTGTTCGCCGACGGCTACATCGCCGAGCGCTCCGGGCACAGCCGGGGCAGCTCGGTCGACCTGACGCTGGTGCGGCTCCCCGCCGACCCCCAGCGCGCCTACGTGCCCGGCGAGCCGCTGACCTCGTGCACCGCCCCAGCAGCGCAGCGGTTCCCGGACAACAGCATCGACATGGGAACCGGTTACGACTGCTTCGACAACCTCTCGCACACCGACGACCCGCGCGTGACCGGCGAAGCCGCGGCCAACCGGAACCTGCTGCGCGACGTGCTCACCTCGGTCGGGCTGAAGAACTACGCCTACGAGTGGTGGCACTACAACCTGCCCGACGAACCGTTCCCGGACCAGCACTTCGACTTCCCGGTGAACAGCGCCGCCTTCCGCTGACCGGCTAGTAGTCGAGGGTGGGGTACCAGTCACCGCGGCCCCGGGACGTCAGGTCGAGGAGGTGCCAGACCGGGGTCAGCAGGTCGATGCCGCGCTCGCCGATCTCGTCCGACAGGCGGGGGTGCACCGAGTAGGCGTGCCGCACGGCGCCGTCGCCGTCCCGGGTGAACACCGAGACCGCCGAGTCCTGGTTGCCCCGCTCGTCCTCGCTGGCCAGGTCGCGCTTGAAGGTGTTCTTCGCGGCGCTGAGCAGGCGCAGGCGCGTCCAGCCCCGGTTGCGGGCGTGCTCGCGCAAGGCGGGCAGGTCAGCCGCGGCCACCACCGCGAGGTCGACGTTGCGGTCCACGTGGTGGGCGATCCCGTTGAAGCCGTCGACCCACATCGTGCACATCGGGCACGGCTCGGTCTGCGCCTTGCCGAACATCAGGTGGTAGACGACGAGGTCGCGGTCGGGGGCGGTGAGCAGCTCGCCCAACCGCACCTCCCGCACCGGCTCGTCACCGGCGCCCAGGTCCGCCGGCCCCTCCTCGAACAGGTAGTCGTCGACGACCGGGCCCGGCGGGAGCTGGCGGCGCTGCTCCGCGACCCGCTCGCGGTGGCGCATCAACTTGATCTCGGCGCTGCGCAGCTCCTCGCGGGCGCGCACGTACTCGGCGGTCTCCCTGGCGAGGTTGGTCTGGCGCATCGCTGCCTCCCCTCCGCCGCGGCTGCCCCGGTCCCATCGTTGGCTCCGGCACCGGGGATCGCCAGGTGAGGCGAGGCGGTGGGACGCGGGGTCAGAGGTCGTGCGCGATCCGGATGGCTTCGGCCGCCGACACGCAGCCCGCGGTGGTCAGGTCGAGGTTGGCCAGGGAGGCTTCGTGCACCTGCTCGTCGGCCGCTGCGACGCAGTCGGCCACGACGTGGACGTGGAAGCCGAGGTCGGTGGCGTGGCGGGCGGTCTGCTCCACCGTCAGGTTCGTCGCGACCCCGGTCAGGAACAGCACGTCGACGTCCCGCGCGCGCAGCCAGTCCGCCAGGTCGTTGCCCGCGAGGCCGGAGAGCTTCTGGTTGTCCACCACGTGGTTCGCGGGGCGCGCCACCTCCGGGACCAGGGCCGAGCCCGGCGCATCGGGGCGGAAGGCCTCCTGCGCATCGGCCACGGCCCGCATGAACCCGGTGTTGCGGACCAGCTGGCCCTCGCCCTCGGGGATGGTGAAGCGGGTGTGGACAATGTCGGCACCCGCTTCGCCGATGGCGCCGTGGAACCGCGCCGCGCGTTCCACGACCCCGCTGCGGGCCACCGGCTCGGCGAGCATCCCGCCGAAGAAGCCCTCGGGCCTGATCACGTTGACCTGCCAGTGCAGTGCCAGTACGGCACACCTGCGCTCACCCATCCGGCGATTCTGCCGCAGGCCGCGGGCGGCTGTCGGGTAGTTCCGACACACTCCCGGCATGTCCGACATCTCTTCGCAGCAACACCACGCGCTCGACTACGTCGAGATCCCCGTGACCGACTTCGCCGCCGCCAAGGCGTTCTACGGCGCGGCCTTCGGCTGGGAGTTCACCGACTACGGGCCCGGACCGGCCTACGTCGGGATCCGCGGCAGCGGTGACGCCGAGGTCGGCGGCTTCCGACTGGTCGACGAGGCCACCTCCGGCGGTCCGCTGGTGCTGTTGTACTCGGCCGACCTCGACGCCAGCGCGCGGGCCGTGCGCGACGCGGGCGGCACGGTCACGCAGGGTCCGTACGAGTTCCCCGGCGGGCGGCGGTTCCACTTCCACGACCCCGCGGGCAACGAACTCGGCGTCTGGTCCACCCAGTAATCCAAACCCGGGGACTCCCCCAACTTTTCCACCGGAACTTGCGATTCCAATGGGAACCAGACACCTGGCCCCGTTGGAATCGCCTTCCACCCCCAGGTCAGGCAGTCGGGGCGGTGGGCATGCGGAACCTCCGAGCGACTGCGCGAAGGCAGCCCGAGCACGCGAAACCCGTTGGAAGAGCGATGATCCCGAGTTCAGTTGAAATGGTCCTGGGAATTGTTCCGGATTCCCGTTGTCGGGGACGTGACGCGCTGGGAACATCCTCGCGTTCGTTCCGGATGATCAAATGAGGACAAGTGAAGAAGTTCATCGCGCCCGTGGTCGGGTTGGTCCTGCTGGGCCTGGCTGGATGCGGCGCTGCCAGCGAGACCACCTCCGCCCCCGAACCGCAGTCCCAGTCCGAGCAGGGTGAGGCCGACACCTCGCAGACCCAGGTCGGCGGCAAGGACGTGGCCTTCGGCGAGACCGCTGGCATCGAGGAGGAGGGCGGGCAGTTCGCCATCACCGCCACTCCGCTGCAGGACGTCACCGAGTTCACCACCCCGCCGATGGAGGGCAAGTACGTCTCCACCGACGTCACGGCCGAACTCGTCGGTGGCACCGGGGGCGCCGTCGCCTCGGTCGACTTCATGCTGGTCGACGCCGCGGGCAACGAGTACCCGAACGCCGCGCCGAACGGCACCGACCTGACCGGCCAGCTCTTCGCGACGCTGCTGGCGGAGGGCGACTCCGACAGCGGGAAGGTGTTCTTCGACATCCCCGCCGACGCCACCGGCCTGAAGATGATCTACCAGCCGCTCACCGCCACCGAACCCGCTGGCAGCTGGAGCTGAGCAGGCGTGGGTGTTCTGCGGCGAATCGCAGAACACCCACGTCCGTCACGGGTTCTCGAAGCGGACCTCGGGATGGCTCGGGGACGGACCGTCCAGCAGCCGCCGCGGGACCCCGCGCAGGTGCAGGTCCGCGAACGCGGCCAGGTAGTCGCGGGTGATGCGGGCCGCGCGGTCGCCGCCCAGCGGCTCCTCCCCCAGGTCGACGCCCACCTGCTCGGCCAGTGGTGAGTAGTCGGTGAACGACCAGTGCGCCGACCCCTCGACCGAGAACCAGCGCTTCCAGCCGGTCAGGTGCGCCCAGGTCTGGTCCCAGGTGTCGTCCGCGCCCGGCCGCCCGTGCTGGTCGGCGCCCAGCATCAGCAGCGGACGGTCGGAGTCGGCGGTCAGCCCCGGGTGGAAGGTGCCGTCCAGGTTCGCCGCGGCGCGGAACCGGTGGTCGGCCAGCAGCGCGCGGGTCGCCGCCGCGCCACCCATCGAATGGCCCGCCACCAGGACCCGGTCGGCGTCGATCCCGCCGCGCGCGATCAGCTCGTCGAGCACGAAGGACAGGTCAGCAGCGCGGTTTCCCGCCACCACCTCGCCATCCGGCCCCGGTACCTGCTCGCAGGCCAGGCAGCCGGTGACCCGGCCGTCCGGGAAGGTGATCGCACTGGCCTCGTAGTTGTGGTCGACCGCGGCCACCGCGTAGCCACGGCTGGCGAGGTCCTCGGCGAGACCGGTCAGCGAGGTGCGTGGCAGGTTGAACCCGGGCGAGAGCAGCACCAGCGGGAGGTCGCGAGCCGGTCGCTCCGCGTCGACGCCCGCGTGGGTGCGGGTGGTGCTGAAGACCTCCGGCGGAACGCCGCCGAGGTCCTGGCCTTCGAGGATCCGGCGGGACTCCTCCGGCGTGACGTACTGGGCGCGCGGGGCGTCGTGGTCCCTGGTCGGGTACCACAACGACACCATCAGCTCGCGGTCCTCCTGCGGCACCCAGGGGTCCTGCCGGTCGTGGTCGACCAGGTGCAGCGTCGTGGTGCCCACCGCGTGCGGGCCGGTCGGTCCTGGCAACGCGGGGACGGGGGTGGCCACCGCGGTCGGGGTCAGCAGCAGCGCGCTCGCCGACACGGCGGCTATCAGCGTTCTCATGCCCCCAGCATCGATCTCCGACATCGTCGGCACGCCAGGGAGAACCCCGAACCGGCCCTGGTTTGCAGCCCCGCTCAGACCCGGGCGGCAAGCGCCCGCAGGACTTCGCGCAGGCCGTCGCGGATCCCGGGCTCCGACACCGCGCCATCCGCGCCGACTGCGTCCCGCGGCACGAACAACCGGGCACAGGCCGGTTCGACGAGGTCGACGCTCAAGTAGCGGAGCACGGTCTCCAGCGTGCTGATCGCGCCGTCACCACGGCCCTCGGCTGCCACGTTGACCCAGGCAGTCGGTTTGCCGTTCAGCTCGGTGCCGCCCACCGACCAGTCCAGCAGGTTCTTGAAGCTGCCAGGCAGCGTTCCGGCGTACTCGGGTGTGCAGAACAGCACCGCGTCCGCCGCGGCCAAGCGGCTCCGGAGCTCGGCCACCGCGGGAGGGAGCGGGTCGACGTCGTCGTCCGGGTTGAACGCGGGCAGGTCCGCCAGGCCTTCGTGCAGCACCGCTTCCACGCCCTCCGGCGCGGCATCGCGCATCGTGCGCAGCGCGGCGGTGTTCGTGGAGCCGCTCCGCGTGCTCCCCGTGATGAGCAGGACCTCGACCACAGTTATTCGCCTCTCGTCGCGACTTCGGCTCCAACCTAGTCGCCTCGGGTCACGGGAGGACGTCCACCCAGACGAGATGGTGGTCGGAGGCGTCGTTGAGGCGGGACAACTCGTCGTCCGCCGTTGGCCAGAACACCTCGGAGCGCAGCGGGACCAGCGGGGCCGACGGCAGGACGTGGTCGACGCGGAGGTTGCCCGGCGACTCGTCGTCGAAGTCGCCCGTGTCGAAGTACGGGCTGCCGCGGTGGGTTCCGTTCGCGCCGCCCTGGGTCACGCTCGCCTCGACCGCCCCGGCGCTGCCCGGTCGGGGGTCGATCACGCGCGGGGCGTGCAGCAGCTCGCGGATGCCGTTGCTGTCGCCGTCCAGCGGGTCGGAGTTCTGGTCGCCCGCGACGACGAACCGGGCACCGGGCCGCAGGCCACCGCGCACCCCCTCGTCGTCGTAGATGTAGTCGCCGCGGTTCGGCGTCACGTAGTCCGCCCAGAACCGGATCTCGTCCTGGTTGCGCAGGGCGTTGCGCTTCTCCGGGCCGTCGAAGGCGGGCGGCGTCGGGTGCGAGGTCAGGAAGTGCACCGTGCGGCCGCCGACGTCGATCGGCAGGTCCCAGTGCGACTTCGAGGACAGGCGGACCTGCGCCAGCTCCTCCGGGGTGAACCAGTCGCCGGGCTCCGGCGTCGCCGGGTCGTCCGGCAACCGCGCGCCCGGCATGTCCGCCCAGCGGAACTGCTGGAAGGTGCGGGCCTGGCCGATCGGGTACTTCGAGAGCACCACCATGCCGTACTGGCCGGGGAAGTCACCGAACCCGTGCGCGTCGCCCGGGCCGCCTGTGGTGCCGTCGTTGTCGAGGTCCATGCCGGACGGCACGCCCGTGTTGACCGGTGCGGTGTAGACGTGCGGGTAGTCGATCGGGTCGGCACCGTGCTGGCTGCGGGCCAGGTAGTTGGTGCGGAAGGCGTCGACCGCGGCGCCGCCCGGGACGTAATCGAACTCGTTGAGCAGCAGGACGTCCGGGCGGACCCGCTGCACCACCTCGGCCACCTTCCGGGCCTGCTCGTCGTCCGGAGTGGACAGGTCGGCGAGGAGCTCGCCCTCGGTGGCGCGGTTGAGCGAGGCGTTGAACGTCGCGAACCGCACCGGCTCGGCCGCGTTCGCGGTCGGGGTCACCAGCGCTGCGGCCACCGCTGCCACCACCAGTGCGGCACGTTTCACGACATCCCCTCTCGCCGCTTGTTCTTCTGCAGTTTCAACTGGAACCGTGGTCAGGGGACCAACGGATGCACAACTCGGCCTGAAGTCGTGGTGAC
The DNA here is from genome assembly GCF_040300525.1 of Saccharopolyspora sp. NPDC000359. Lineage (NCBI taxonomy): Bacteria > Bacillati > Actinomycetota > Actinomycetes > Pseudonocardiales > Pseudonocardiaceae > Saccharopolyspora > Saccharopolyspora sp. NPDC000359. The sequence continues at coordinate 183,857 of NZ_JBEPDU010000006.1, forward strand.
GTGCGGGGTGCCCGGGAGCACCCCCCCCACCCCCCACAAAGCCAAAAACGAACCCCTCGGCACAAAA